>NZ_CAXRDQ010000016.1:0-35592 GCF_964229365.1 Abyssibacter sp.
GTGCTCGAGGGCGACGGCAAGGTTGACTACCAATCGATCATGCGGGCGATGACCACCTTGCAGGCTGCCGGCATCGCCAGAATTGGTTTTGCTGCCGACCCGGAACTGCTCCAATCGCGAGGGTCGTGATGTCGGACTGGCCGCCACTGCTGATCCCGCACGCTCACGGCTGCTGACATGTGGGGCACGCGTAAAGATGTGGGCGTCGCCCTCGTCGCCGCCGTCCTGGGTCACATGGGCCTGGCGACGCTGCTGTTCGTCGGGCTTCCGTGGTTTCAGTCCGAGCCGCAGCCGGAACCGGTGGTCCAGGCGATGATCGTCACCGACGTCGAAGGGCGCCTGGGGCGCATCGAACGCGAGCGCAAGGATGCATCGGCCGCCCAGCGCGCTGAACAAGTGCGTCAAGAACGTGAGCGCGATGCGCAGGAGCGCCAGCGGCAGGCCGAGCAGGTCGCCGCGCAACGCGAGGCCGAGCGGGCGGAAGCACAAGCTATCGCGCGCCGTGAAGCCGAAGAGCAGGCGCGACAGCAGGCGCAGGAAGCCGCGCAACGCGCCGAGGAAGAACAAGCACAACGCGAGGCCGAAGCCGAGGCGAGACGTCAGGCAGAGGCCGCCGCCAAGGCTGAAGCCGACCGCAAGGCACGTGAGGAAGAAGCCAAGCGCAAGGCCGAAGAAGAACGCAAGCGCCAAGAGGAGGAAGAGCGGCGCAAGGCCGAAGAAGCCCGCAAGCGCAAGGAAGAAGAGGAACGTCGCAAGGCCGAGGAAGAGCGTAAGCGACAAGAGGAAGAAGCCCGTCGCAAGGCAGAAGAGGAACGCCAGCGCAAGGAGGCCGCGCGGCGCAAGCGAGAGGCCCAAGAGCAGGCCAGGCGTGAAGCCGCGTTGGCAGAGGCGATGGCGGCAGAGGAAAATGCGCGTGAACAGTCCGCGTTGGCGACGGTCCGGCAGGATTATGTGTTCAAGATCAAGCACAAGGTCGCGCAAAATTGGCTGCAACCTCCGGGGGTTAACGATGACTTTGAATGTCGGGTCAAGGTCCGTCAGCTGCCCGATGGCAGCGTCATTGATGTGCAAATCATGGATAGTTGCGGGAACACCGTGCTCGATGATTCCGTCATAAGAGCTGTCAACAAATCCGACCCGTTGCCGACGGGCGATTCGCGTGTCTTCGAAGAGACAGTGATATTCACATTCAAACCGCAGGACGGCTGATGAAGCGTTTTCTACTCCTGACCTGGCTGTTGCTCGCCGCCATTCCGGCCCGGGCCGACCTCAATATCGTGATCGACGAGGGCGTCTCCGGCGCCTTGCCGATTGCCGTGGTGCCGTTCAAGACCTCCGGGCAGCTGCCGGTCGACGTGACGGCTCTCGTGGCAGCGGACCTGAAGCGCAGCGGGCTGTTCGACCCGTTGCCGCAAGACCGCATGCTCGCCAAGCCCAGCCGTCCGGAAGATGTGCAGCTGCAGAACTGGCGCGCGGCTGATGTCGATAACCTGGTTGTCGGTGAGATTACCCAAGTGGAGGGCGGCTCCTACAACATCCGTTTTCATCTGATCGACGTGTACCGCGGAAAGCAAGTCATCGGCTATGACGTGCCCGCCACACAGAACGGACTGCGTTCCGGTGCGCACCGGGTTGCCGACTTCGTCTTTCAGGCACTCACCGGCCAGCGCGGCGTGTTCAATACGCGGATCGCCTATATCACGGCCAATGGTCAGCCCGGCCAACGCACGTTTGAGCTAATCGTCGCGGATGCGGACGGCCATGATCCACGGGCGGTTGTCCGCTCCGGCGAGCCGCTGATGTCCCCAGCGTGGTCGCCGGATCGCCGTAAGATGGCTTACGTGGCGTTTGATGATGGCGAGTCCGCTATTTTCATTCACGAACTGCGATCGGGCGTCGCTCGCGAGCTGGTTCGCAAGCCTGGGATCAACGGCGCGCCAGCCTGGTCGCCGGACGGCAGCAAGATCGCGGCCGCGCTGTCCTTTGGCGGCGATCCGGAGATCTACGTGATGAACGTGGACGGCACCGGCGAACGGCGGATCACCAATTCCTCCGCCATCGACACCGAGCCGACATGGTCGCCCGATGGCCAGAAAATTGCCTTCACGTCAGACCGTGGGGGGCAACCGCAAATCTACGAGGTCGACTTGGCCTCCGGGGACACGCGCAGGTTGACCTTCGAGGGCCGCAGCAATGCGCGGGCGCAGTATTCGCCTGACGGCAAAAACCTCATCTTGGTGAACCTGGATGAGCAGGGGTATCGTATTGGGGTTCAGGAGCTCGATACCCGCCAGATGCGTATCCTCAGTCGCGGTCCGCTGGACGAGAGTCCAAGCTTTGCGCCGAATGGGCGCGTTATCATGTATGCCCGTCAAGGTGGCCAGTTGGCGACCGCGACAACCGATGGACGTGTACGACAGACATTGAGTCAACAGGGAACTGTCCGTGAGCCCGCATGGTCTCCGTATCTGAATTAATCATGCTTCGGGCTGCGGCCCGAGCCCACGGACTGGACGCGGGGAATCAAGAGGATTCTTCACAATGAAAGGAATTACGATGCTCAAACCAATTGGCTTGATGGCCCTGACGGCGGTGGTACTCGCCGGATGCGCTAGCGGGGACGAAACGGCGCTGGATCAACCGGCGACGACCGAAACACAACCGGAAAGCTCGTTCACAACCGGCAGTGGCTCGTCTTATGGCGAAGCCGAAGCGCGTCGCCTCGAGGAGCAGCGTGCGGCTGAAGCGGAGGCTGCGGCCGAGCGCTCGGCGAATGCCTTGCGTAACGAACGCACCGTCTACTTCGAATTCGACAGTGCCGAGTTGACCTCGAGGGCTCGCGAGGTGATCCGCTCGCATGCCGACTATCTCGTCGCCAATCCAGGCACGCGGATTCGGCTCGAAGGGCACACCGATGAGCGTGGCACGCGCGAGTACAACATCGCCCTGGGCGAGCGCCGCGCCAAATCGGTAGAACGCGCGATGATGCTGCGAGGCGTTGCCCAGAATCAGATCAATGTCATCAGCTACGGCGAAGAAAGCCCCGTGAACCTCGAGCACACCGAGGAAGCCTGGGCCAAGAACCGCCGCGTCGTCATCAACTATCGATAATCAATGAAAGCACGTCATGCCGGCAGTCTCGCACTGCTCGCTGCCGGGACGCTGGTCACCGGTTGCGCAGGTTTCGGTTCGAACGAGCCCACACCCGAACAGCGTCGTCTGACAACGCTGGAACAGCGTGCCGAGCGCGTCGATCGCCGGCTCGAAAACCTGAATCTCGTCCAGGTTGCCGAGTCCGTGGACGGGGTTGAGGCCAAGCTGCGTGAACTGCGCGGCGAAATGGAGCGGCTCAACTACGAGCTAGAAGCATCGAAGCGGCGTGAGCGCCAGCTCTACCTCGATATCGACAAGCGGCTGCAACGCCTGGAGCAGTCCGGGGTTGGCGCGTTGGCCGGTGGTACGGATACCGATGGTTCGACCCAGGTCAGTGCGGCCGAAGTCGCCAGTGACCCGGAAATCCAGAAGGCCTATGTCTCGGCCTTCGATCTGCTCAAGGCCGGCAAATTCGACGCCGCAATCCGCTCATTCCGCAGCTTCCTGTCGTCCAACCCCTCCAGTGTCTATGCAGACAATGCACAGTACTGGCTGGGCGAGGCGTATTACGTCAAGCGTGAGTATGCGCCTGCCAAACAGGCATTCTCCGAAATGATGAGCCGCTACCCCGACAGCCCAAAGGTGCCGGATTCGCTGCTGAAGCTCGCCTACATCGACTATGAGCAGCAGCGCTACGCTGATGCCCGCAGTAAGCTGCAGCGCGTGCTCGAAGAGCATCCCAACGCGTCAGCGGCCAGTCTGGCCAGACAGCGACTCGACCGCATGGACCGGGAAGGGCACTAGTGGTGGCAGCGCCTGCGACCACAGCCCGGTCGCAGGAACTGCGGCTACGTATCACAGAGATCTTTCGCTCCATCCAGGGTGAAAGCACGCTGGTGGGGCTACCGACCACCTTTGTCCGCCTGACCGGTTGCCCGCTGCGCTGCGGCTACTGCGACACCGCCTATGCCTTTCAGGGCGGCGACTGGAAAAGCGGGTCGGACATCCTGCAAACGGTCGATGGCCTTGGTGTGCAGCACGTGTGCGTCACCGGGGGCGAGCCGCTGGCTCAGAAGCAGGCTCCGCAGCTACTTCAGATGCTCTGTGATGCCGGTTACACCGTCTCTCTGGAAACCAGCGGGGCCTTGCCCATCAATGTCATCGACCGGCGCGTGATGGTGGTCATGGACGTCAAGACACCCAGCTCCGGCGAATCCCACCGCAACCTGGCGGCCAATCGTAATGAGTTGAAACATGGCGATCAGGTGAAGTTTGTCGTCGGTGACCGCGCCGATTTCGAATGGGGTCTGGCCTGGCTGGGCGAGCAAGCCTTGTCCAATGGGGTGGAAGTGCTGTGGTCGCCCGTCTGGAATACCTTACCGCTGGCAGACCTTGCAGCCTGGGTATCAACGCCCGGTGTCCCCGGTCGCATGCAGATCCAGCTGCACAAGGTTATCTGGGGCGAGGAGCCCGGCCGATGAGTCGCCGCGCCGTGGTGCTGGTCTCTGGCGGGCTGGATTCGGCAACAACCTTGGCCATCGCCCGGCACGAGGGCTTTGCATGCTTCGGGCTGTCGGTCTCCTATGGTCAGAGGCATATTGCGGAGCTGAACGCCGCCGAGACGGTCTGCCGCACGATGGGCGCCGAGGAACACCGCGTGGTCTCGGTGGATCTGGGCAGCCTTGGCGGGTCAGCCCTGACTGATGCAGCGATCGATGTTCCGGTCCAACCGACCGAAGGTATTCCGGTGACCTATGTGCCGGCGCGCAACACCGTGATGCTGTCCATCGCGATGGGCTACGCGGAGGTACTCGGGGCCAGCGACGTCTTCCTGGGGGTTAACGCGGTGGATTATTCAGGGTATCCGGACTGCCGGCCGGAGTTCATCGACGCCTTCGCGGAACTCTCCCGGCTGGCGACCAAGCAGGGCGTCGAGACAGGGCAGGGGCTTGCAGTTCATGCCCCGCTGATCCGGCTCAGCAAAGCGGACATTATCCGCCGCGGCGTCGCCCTGGGCGTGGACTACGCGGCCACTGTCTCCTGTTACCAGGCGGACTCGCAGGGCCGCGCCTGTGGCCAGTGTGATTCTTGCCGGATTCGACGGGACGGGTTCGCGCAAGCGGGCGTCGAGGACCCAACCCTGTACCAGCCCGGCATGAACGGGTAGAATGCGCGCCCGCTACCGGGGATTCAGTGACGTCAGCCTGACCAACTCCGCGTAGACTTCCTTGCAGTCGCATGGGCCGCCTGGCCTGTCGCTCGGAATGGGTCGTTAGCTCAGTTGGTAGAGCATCGGGCTTTTAACCCGCTGGTCGTTGGTTCGAATCCAACACGACCCACCATTCTTCTCCTGCCGATCGACCACGCCTTCGCTTGCACATGCGCCGGCCTGTGTATGATCCGCGGCTGATCCCAGCCACGCACAAGCATGTTCGGACGACGCCGTAATCTCATTCGCGTACCGCGCGATTTGGCCACCGTGACGCGGGTGGATCAGGCGGCAGAGGCTGATCCGGCCTCGCTGGGCGTGAGCGACAAAGACGTGCGCCGCATCTGGTCCAGCATCGAACACCTGTATCGCGGAGGGACGCAGCCGTTTGTGTCGCTTGGGATCTGGCGTCGCGGCGAGTGTCTGATCAAGCGTTCGATCGGGCATGTCAGCGGCAATGCACCGGGCGATCCGGTCGGAGGGCGCGCCGTTGTTGGCACGCCGGACACCCCGGTCTGCCTGTTCTCGGCCTCCAAGGCGATCACGGCCGTGTTAATTCATCAGCTTGCGGAGCAGGGTTACCTGTCGCTGGAAGCGCCGGTAGCTGACTACGTGCCGGAGTTCGCCGCGCGGGGCAAGCACCGCGTGACTGTTTCGGAACTGCTGGCGCACCGAGGCGGTATTCCGCGCGTGCCGATGCGAAAGCCGGATCCGGCCATCCTGTTTGATTGGGACGCTGCCGTCGACATGCTTTGCCGGGCCAAACCGCTGCATCGTGGCGGCAAACAGGTGGCGTACCACGCGATCACCGGCGGCTTCATCCTGGGCGAAATCGCTCGGCGAGTCACCGGCCAAGAGCTGCGACCGCTACTGGATCAGGGCCTGCGCACACCGTTGGGACTGCGCCACTTCACCTACGGGATGGCGCCAAAGGACCGGCATGAACTGGCGCAAGATGCCTTTACCGGTCCGGTGCCGCCATGGCCCGTGGGGCTGATTGCGAAACGGGCGCTGGGCGTCCCGTTCGAAAAGGTGCCGTCGATATCCACCGATCCGCGCTTTATGGATGCGGTCATTCCCGCTGGCAATATCGTTGCCACGGCAGATGAGGTTTGCCGCTTTTACGCCATGTTGCTGCAGGACGGTGCCTGGCAGGGAACGCAGGTGCTGAAACCCGAGACGGCGCAGCGGATCCGCATGCCATCGGGGAATCGTCAGCTCGACAAGACGCTGATGGTGCCGGTGCGTTTTTCCGAAGGTCTGCTACTCGGCGACAACCCAATCGGGTTGTACGGACGTAACTGCAGCGACAGCTTCGGACATCTCGGGTTCATCAATATTCTGTGCTGGGGCGACCCCAAGCGTGATCTGGCCGTGAGTCTGTTGACGACAGGCAAGCCGGCGGTCTCGACACATTTGTACCAATTGGCCCGGGTCGTTTCGTCGATCAGCCGTATTCCGGACGCTTGAATTCGTCTGGTTACGCTGGCCTAGCGGGTGGTGAAGAACACGGCTCCGGCGAGTACGGCCAGCCAGGCCAGTCCCTTGATCAGGAAGAACAGGAAACCAGCTGCAAGCAGGGGCTTCAGCCATCGACGCACGCGCGTCGGCGGTGCGGACTCTGAGTCTGAGGTCTCCATCGCCAAGGATCTTAGCAAGAGTCCATGACAAGCGACTCAGTAGAACCCGGCGTTAAAAACCCCGATCCGCGCAGTGCGGATCGGGGCCGATCGATGCCAGGTTAAAGCGAGCCGAGGAACGCGATGCCGGCGAAGGCGAAGCCGGAGCAGGCGCCGGCTGAAGCGAGCAGGTCCGTGTAGTTGACGGTCTCCGAGCTTCCGCCGTCGGGTGTCAGCGTGACGGTGTCATCGCTGTTAAAGGTGACGGTCGCCGCCGAGCCGCCGCTGCTGATCTCGATCGTTCCGGAGGCGAACGGGCTCACGCTGCTACCCGCCGACTCGACCAGTGCGTCCGTGGTCGCAATCTCGGATTGCGCGTTGGCGCAGCCGGAGTCTGGCACCTGCGGCGTGATTGAGAAGCCGAAGGGACCATCGATGTAGCTTCCGCTGGCATCGGTGAACAGGCGGAACGGCGCATCCGCATGACCCAGGAAGCTGTTGAACGACCCCGTGGCCGTGACGTTCTGACCATTGGCCGTCGTGTCGACCGAATAGTCACCGTCAATGTTGAACTGCAGACGTTCGTCAAACTCGCCGACTGTCTCGTTCGATGACTCGTCCACCCGAACAAAGAAGCCGTAGTCGATGTCGAGCACGACGACGTTGCCCTGCTGCTCGGTATCGACGTGGTACGCGAAGCTGTAAGGCGCACTCGTGGATTCGCCCACCGACGCGTAGAACACTTCGGCATCACCATCTGTGACCTGGCCCGCTTCGGTCCGGCCGTCGATCACGAGGTAGTCGTTCGCGGTCTCGCCGCCGTCAATGTTGGCGTTCAGACGGCAGTTGTCGGCAATCTCGCCAGCGACGTCGAAGGTGGCGGCAGTGAATGGCGAACCCACCGCCTTGCCGGATTCGCTGAACTCGGACATTGAACCGCTATCGCATTCTCCGTTCTCCAGGGTCTTGCGTTGCGCATCCACGCCCACTGCCGTCCCGATCGAGTCGATGCCGCTGATGAGCTGGGCGAGGCTTCCGGCCTGGGCCCGAACAGTCGCCGGGTCGGAGAGGTCAGCCGAGCCCGTCACCGGGCCGCCGCCAGCGCCCCCAGCGTCGTCATCATCGTCGCTGCATGCGGCCAGCGACATGGCGACCAGTACCGCGGCCGTGATGTTCATCCATTTGTTCATTTTTGTGCTCCCGTCCAAAGGTTCGCGCATAGGGTTCGAACGCAAGGATCAGCGCTTGCCGAGGATAGACATACCCCCCAAACAAGGGGTGAAGGCATCCTGACCAATGTTTGCGGGGCGGCGTAAACAGATGACGCGCAGGCCGTTTCCCAGGAACTTTCGGCGTCTGGCGGGGACTGTTGTATCAGTCACCAACATTGCCGGCGTGGCATCGATGCTTCAGAAGCCGGCCCGTGTTCAAGGAAGAACGCATGAAAACGATGTTTCGATCCGTCGCCCGTCACCGGGTGCTGCTGGCCGGATTTGCCTTCGGTGTGCTGTTGGTCTCGACGCCCGCGCGATCGGCGCAGACCATCGGTAAGGCTCAGGTGTTCGACTACGCCTGGCTCAAGGGTCAGGCGCGTGCGTTGGCCGAGCAGGATTACGTGGATCATGAGGGCGAGATGCCGGAGCAGCTCAAATCGCTGAGCTGGGACGACTATCAGCAGCTGCGCTACGACAAGAAACACGCGTTGTGGCGCGATACCGATGCTTTGTTTCGAGGCGAACTATTCCATCTTGGGCTGTACTTCCAGACGCCCATCACCGTTTACCAACTAGAGGACGGGCAGGCGGAAGAGCTTGCCTATGATCGGGACCTGTTCGACTACGGCGAGTCGGGCGTGAAGGGCCGCAAGCTACCGAAGGATCTGGGGTTCGCTGGGTTCCGGTACCAGTTCCACTCCGATTGGCAGCGCGATGTGGTCGCTTTCCTGGGCGCCAGTTATTTCCGAGCGGTCGGCGCCGAGATGCAGTACGGCATGTCGGCTCGCGGTCTCGCGGTTGACACTGCGGTGCCGGAGGGCGAGGAGTTCCCGCTATTCACCCATTTCTGGCTGGAAACGCCCAAACCCGGTAGCGATACGGCGACCGTCTACGCGCTGCTCGACTCGCCCAGCGTGACCGGTGCTTATCGGTTCGACATCACGCCTGGGGAGACCCTCACGATGACCGTCGACGCAGCCATTTATCCGCGCCAATCGATCCACCGATTGGGCGTCGCCCCGCTGACCAGCATGTACATGATCGGGGAAAACAGCCGGCGAACACACTGGGACTGGCGCCCGGAGATCCATGACTCGGATGGCCTGCTCATGCACACCGGTGGCGGCGAGTGGATCTGGCGCCCGCTGGTGAATCCGGCCAACCTGCGGTTCAACGCTTATGCCGACGAGAACCCCAAGGGGTTCGGGTTGCTGCAACGTGATCAGGACTTCGATCACTACCAGGACGACGGCGTGTTCTACGATCGCCGCCCGGGCGTCTGGGTAGAGCCGATCCATGATTGGGGGCCGGGCAGCATCCAACTGGTCGAGATTCCGACCCTGGACGAAACCTTCGACAATATCGTCGCATTCTGGAACCCCGCGAAGCCGGTCGAAGCCGGGCAGGAACTGTTATTCAGTTACAAGCTGCATTGGGGCACTCAGCGAATCCTGCCGAGCAATCAGGCGCAGGTGGTCAACACCTTCACCGGTCTAGGCGGCGTTGTTGGGCAACGGCGCGAGTATTTCAGCCAACGCTTTGTCGTGGACTTCGCGGGCGGTTTGTTTCCGATGCTGGGCGGCGAGACGACCGTGGAGCCCGTCATTACGACCTCAGCTGGTCGCGTGGAGATCACATCGGCACGACCGCAACACGCCATCGACGGGTATCGGGCCATGTTTGATGTCGTCCCTCCTGACGGCTCTAGCGAACCGATCAACCTCAAGGTTTATCTCGCGATTGATGGCCGGCCCGTCACCGAAACCTGGGTTTATCAATGGACGCCGCCGCCCGCCGATCAACGGGATTTGCGTAACCCAGGTCATCTTTAGCCCGAGAGCGTCGTTCAGGGCGGCCAGTCGACTGTCCCGACACCATCACGCCGTCCCCCAGGTTGCGGGACCACCGTCCCAACCGACAGAATACGTGACGTGTCGCAGTGATGCGACGGGGGAGGGGGCGACCGAGTGAGCCATTCAACAGCGGTGACGGTTTGACCGTGGCCGTAAGGGTTTTCATTGCGCCAACGCTCGTTCTGGCGCTGTCGAAATGAAAAGTAAGATATCCATAGAGGACCTGGAAGCGCAGCGGGCGCGCGGCCACTATCGGCTCGCGTTCGTTCCTCAATTGGAAAACGCGTTCCGTGCCTACTATCTGCGGTTCATGCGTCGACATGTGATGGCAGCACAAATTGCCGCCACATCGCTGAGCCTGCTCGCCGTGTTCTTGGAACTTGTCGTCGTGCGGCCGCCACATACCGCGGAGCTACCGTTTCTTGCCGTCTTTGCGGTCGGGTTGCCGCTGACGATTGCCGCATCGGCGGTGTACCTGCGGGTCAATCAATCGTTACGGTGGTTGCCTGTCGTTAGTTCCGGGGTGATTCTCGGCGCGTTCGCCGCGACGTTTTATCTGGAAGCGGTTTATGCCCAGCTTGGGTTGGAGTATCGGTACCAGACCACGACGTTCGTACTGATCTTTGCATTTCTGCTGCTCGGATTAAGGTATTTCCAGGCACATGTACTCGCATTCGTTGGCCTGGCAGGTCTCGTCACGACCTACTGGCTGATTGAACTGCCCGCAGCGTTGTTCGCCCAGAAACTTTACAACTATATCGCTGTTGCAACCTTGGCCAGCACGGCAGGCTATCTTCAGGAATACATTGTTCGCAGCAACTTTCTCGACCGGGGGATTCGACGTCACCAGGCATTGCACGATGGTTTAACCGGATTGCTCAATCGTCATGGACTAGACGTACACAGCGACAAAACGTGGAGACACGCGCGCCGGCATCGAACGGTGGTCGCGGTGGCCGTATTCGATATTGACTGGTTCAAGCCCTACAACGATGAACTGGGTCACCCTGCCGGCGATGCCTGCCTGTCTCGTGTTGGGGCCTGCTTGCTTCAACACACCCGCCGACCGCTGGACAGCGCGGCCCGACTGGGCGGAGAGGAGTTCGCTGTCGTGTGGTACGAGGTCAATGAACAGTCCGCGATGAAGTTGGCGAACCGGTTCCGCATGGCGGTCGAAGCCCTCCGGATCGAACACCCGGCGCCCTGCGCCGAGTATGTGACGGTTAGCGGGGGCGTGACGGTGCTTGCCCCGGCCAGCGGACGGAGTTTGAATGCCGCGATTCTCGCAGCTGACACCGCGTTATACGAGGCCAAGCGAAACGGTCGAAATCGCGTCCATCTCGCGGCCGACGTGGTCAGGGAGTGGCCGGTTGAGTCCGCGACGGGTGGAGCAGAAGCCTGACGGTGTAGAAGCCGTGACCGACTAACGCCTACGGAACCGCCCGAGTCGCTGGCGTTTCCTGCGCGGTTAACGTCATGGCCTGCGCGCCAAAAATGATCATTCGGATCATCGTCACCATTTCGTCAGTGATGGCGGCTCTTTGCTCCGGACTGGCCTCGATGGCGGTACCGCCCAAGGCGAACACCAGACGAGTAATTGCCTTGGCAGCCAGTGCCGGCTCGGTGACCTGCTGTCCACGATCCTCTGCGAGCCGGACCAGGTCGACACATAGTTCGTCCTCGAAATACTGCAATTCGCGTTCGACCGCCTGCTTGTAGGAATCCGAACCGACGATGCCTTCGCACAGCAGCACATGGAGCAGCTTTGCATCGGACGCCAGTTGATCCATGAACACGGCCACGGATGGGCGGGTGACTTCCTGGGTCGCCGATACACGCAGGCGCGCCTCGCGGATGATCTGGCGCAGGCTTTGCCCGGCCATGTCGATTAACGCCACCGCCAGCTCATCCATGTCGTGGAAGTGCCGGTAAAAGCTGTTCGGAGCGATACCTGCTTCACGAGTGACCTCGCGCAGGCTTAGCGTGGAGACGCTGCGGTGGGGGCCGATCAGCCGCAATGCGGCATCGATGATGTCTTGTCGCGTAATCAAGGCCTTGCGTGCAGTAGCGGTGGGAGGCGAACTGGCCTCGGTCGCTGAGGAGTGTACCGCGCGAACCGTTTGCATCGGCGCCTGTCCGAATGGGAGATCGCGCCAGTATACATCTGTATAGACAGGCGTCTATACAGATGTATACTTCGCGTGCTTTCTCCACACTGCCGGATCGCTATCTGTCGATGACTACCATGACCTCGAGCCACACCGACTCCAATCACCCGCAGAACAAAGAGTCACTGCGGCCTTCGATCGTACCGTTTATCGGGCTGCACATCGCCTGTCTCGGCATTCTGTGGACGGGTTTCACGGTGGAGTCGCTGCTCCTCTGCGCCGCGCTCTATGTGGTTCGCGTGTTTGGAATCACCGCCGGTTATCACCGGCTATTGGCGCACCGCAGTTTCAAGGCCGGTCGGGTCACCCAGTTTCTGATCGTGATGGCCGGGGCAATGTCGCTGCAGCGTGGCCCGCTCTGGTGGGCCGCCAAGCATCGGGAACACCATCGCGATTCGGACACCCCCGCCGATGCGCACTCACCCCGCCATTTCGGCTTTATGGGCGCGCATATGGGCTGGATCTTCCGCCCACGTTACAAGGCCGACCTGAACTTGATCCGCGACTTTGCCCAGTATCCCGAGCTGCGTTGGCTGGAGAAGAACCAGTACCTGCCGGGCATGGCTCTGGGCGTAGCTTGCTACCTGTTGGGTGGCTGGGACGCATTCTTCGTCGGTTACTGCCTGAGCACGGTGCTGGTCTATCACGTGACCTTCATGATCAATTCGCTGGCTCACGTGTTCGGTCGCCAGCGGTTTCTGACCGGCGACGATTCTCGCAATAACGCCGTGCTGGCCGTGCTGGCGATGGGCGAGGGGTGGCATAACAACCATCACTATTACCCGAGCACCGCGCGTGCCGGATTCCGCTGGTACGAAATCGACATGACGTACTACGTGCTGTGGACGCTGTCGAAGTTCGGTCTGGTCTGGGATCTACGTCAGCCCCCGCAGTCCGTCCTGCGGGGCACCAAGGCGCCGACCACCCGCATCATCGATCAAACCGCCGGTCATCTCGCGTCGGCATTCTGCATGGATGAACTGAGTCAGCGGATTCGCACCGCCTGGGCCGACAGCCACCATATGGACGAACTCAAGCAGCGGGCGCGTCAGGCGCGGGAGAGCGTGGAAACTTACCTCGCCGATATTGACCTGCCACACCTGCCCACCATCGAGGAGCTGCGCGCGCTCGCCAGACGCAAATTCGCCGATGTTCCGGCGCTGGAGGATGTGGTGCAGCGGGCGCATGCCCGTCTGGTCGCCGGGGTAAGCGAGCGCCTCACCCGCGACCTGGTTCCGCAAACCGCCTGATCATCAGACCGAACGGGTACTGGACGGCCGGGCACCACGCTCGGCCGTTCTGCGTTGGGGTGCGATACTGGTGACGATCCCGCGTTCTGAAGCCGCCGGCCCTGGCGGATCGCTACATGTCCGAACCACCGTCCAGCAACCGGTTTGATGCCATCGTCATTGGCGGCGGCGCCGCAGGGTTGCTCTGTGCGATCACCGCCGGCGAACGTGGGCGGCGCGTATTGGTCATCGAGCATGCCAACCGTGTCGGCAAAAAAATCCTCATGTCCGGCGGTGGGCGCTGCAATTTCACCCACCTGGCTGCGACGCCCGCGCAGTACCTTTCCGGCAACCCGCATTTCTGCAAATCCGCGCTGGCGCGTTATACCCCCTGGGATTTTCTGGCCCGTGTGGATCGCCACCGCATCCCTTGGCATGAGAAAACACCGGGGCAGCTGTTCTGTGATCGTTCATCCAAGGACATCGTTGCCATGCTGCTTGCCGACGCGCAGGCCGCGGCGGTGCAAATCCGAACCGGATGCCGGGTCCATACAGTGGCTCGCGGTTCGCGATATCAAGTGGGCACCGACCAGGGTTGTTTCGAATCGGACTCGCTGGTGATCGCCACCGGCGGCCTGTCGATCCCGAAGATGGGCGCCACCGATTTCGGTCATCGGATTGCGCGCCAATTCGCCTTGCCGCTACGTCCGCTGCGTGCAGGCCTGGTGCCGTTCACGTTGCACCCGCCGGTGCTGGCGCACTGGGCAGAACTGTCTGGCGTATCCGCCGCCGTCCATGTCGAGGTCGACGCGGAAGACGGGCAGGAGCGGCCGGGTTTCTCCGAACAGATGCTGGTCACGCACCGTGGCCTGAGCGGTCCGGCGATGCTGCAGCTGTCGTCATACTGGCCGGATGGTGCGGCAATTAGCGTCAACTGGATGCCTGGTGAATCGGCCGAAGACTGGCTGGCGGCGCAGCGCAGCGACCACCCCCGCAGAAGCCTCCGGACCGTGTTGTCGGATCGTTTGAGCCAGCGTCTTGCGGTCCGGCTTTGCGAGCAACTGGATGAGCTCGGAATACCCACCGCGCAGTCCTTGGCGCAACTCACCCGCGAGCAAATGGATGGCATCACGGACTGCCTGCAATCCACCCGGTTCCGGCCCTCCGGCACGGAGGGCTACCGCACGGCCGAAGTCACCCTTGGCGGCGTCGATACACAGGCCCTGTCCTCAAAAACGATGGAGGCGCGTGCGGTGCCGGGCCTGTTCTTCATCGGCGAAGTGGTCGACGTCACCGGGTGGCTTGGTGGCTACAACTTTCAATGGGCCTGGGCCTCGGGCTGGGCAGCTGCTCAGGCGCTCTGAGCCGGGCTCGGACTGCCCCGCCGTTAGTTCAGCAGCCGGCGAGGGTGACCTCCAGCGGCCCGTCGCTCTCGATCACAAGCTCCGCCTCGCAAGAGACCCGTGCGCGCTCGGGATGCACGGTGACCGTCGCGATGTTCTGCGCCGTGATCACCAGACGATCTAGCGCGGGGGCATCGGCGCCTGGCGCCCAATCCACGGTTCGGCGGATGAATGGAGCCGGTTCGTGGTGACCGCCAGTGAGCACGCCCGTGCTCTGCTCGACGGCGCCCGCGACGGGCTCGGCGACACCGAATCCGTCCGAGCGTACGTCGATGGTCCCTCGTTCAAGCGTCGGATCACGCAAGCTGAGTGCGGAGAGCCAGTAGGCGTGATCGGCGATCAGGTCCACACGCGGTTCGTCTTCCAGCGGAGCCAACACATATGTCACGCGCATGGGGTCGCGTTCGACCGTGGCCGCTCCCACGGCATCGGCCATCGGGATGTAGTAATCGTTTGTAGACGGCGTCAGGTGGTCCCAGGTGGGAAACAGGTAACTATCGAAGCGGTAGCTCAAATCCGTGAGTGCTGTCACCGCCTCTTCGGTGGAGATCACCGGCTGCAACTCGTCCAGTAACGATGCCCACATCGTCACCGGCACGTTGCGCAACGATGCCAGCCGGGGCTCGGCATCGCCTGGGGCGGCCACGACAGGCGCGAGATACCCGAACAAATCCGGGTAACGCGGCGCCAGTCGATATGTTCCGATGCCGCCCATGGAGACGCCGCCCAGTGCGACCTGATCCGGATTGAGTCGGTAGTGCCGCGCGACATCCGCCCACACCTCGAACACATCGGCTTCGGCCACGTCGAAGTAGAAGCCGTCAGGCCCGCGTCCGGCCGGCGTGATGATGATGTGTCCGGCGCCCCGGTTGCCCAAATGCTCGGCGTGACGCGTGTTCAGGTATTGGTTGTAGTTCGCCGACAAGGCGTGCAACAGCACAGTCGTTCCAAAGCCAGTCGGCGGCTCGGGCAGCTCGGGAATGTAAAGAGAATAGGGCTGGAGTTGCCCCACCATCACGCCGTCGCAGGGGCGCGCGGCGCTGATCCCACCGCAGGCCTTGTCGTAGTCCGCCCCCTGACCAAAGCTGTAGCCGCTGGCGAGTATGCGGTTGATGTGGCCGCTAACAGGTACGCGGCTTTCGTCCAGCGTGCCGTCCCGCAATTTGGCAAAGTCGACCAGGGCGGAAAACGGACTGACATCGCCGATGGCGAGCGCGTCGGCCTGTTGTTTCTCGCGCCAGAACCGTGCCTGAATCTTCGCCAGTACGGCGGCATCGGCAATCGTGCGGCCTTCGCCGGTGGCGAACTCTGGCATCGGTTCATCGAAGCGAAAGCCCATGTTGAACAACGCGCTACCGAGTGGGCTTGAGCCCCCTGGGGTGTCGGTGGTCGCGATCGCACCGGGCTGGCGATAACGATGCGCCCCGGCGTCCCACAAACCGATACCGATCGCGATGCGGACGGCGTTGCGCCCCGGATTCCAACTCGAGTCCTCGACGCGCACGGTGATCTGGCGGCGGTGGGTGTCCACCGACACTGCCGGGGCGGGTGCGACCACACTGCTGTCGGCTGCATTCATCAGCCATGCCTGATCCGCCGCCACTGTCAGAAACCACTGCGCTGGCGAGCTAACACCGGCATCGAATGGCCACGAGACGGCACTTCCGTTGTCGCCCAGGGCGATCGTGAACGCAGTCAGCGTTGGATCAACCAGCGTGTTCAAGGTCACCCGGAACAGGGTCCCGCCATCGACCGGCTTGACCCGGAACTCGACCAAATCGGCCGCGTTGTTCGCAAAGGCGGTGTCCGTGGGGTAGGTCAGCGTCCCAGCCTTGGGCGAGAATAAAATCGAGTCGGGGCCTTGCGGATCAGTCGGATCCAAAACACCCAGCGCACCGTGGTCGTCGTACAACCAATCTTGATAGACGTACTCGCCGCAACGGTAGGCAGCGGCGCCCGAAATCAGAATCGGGGGCGCCTGCCAGGGAGCGATGTTCTCGAGTTGCGGCGCCGACGGTGGGTCAGCGTACAAAACGGAGGGTCCGGGTCGGGGCGTGACCTCGCCGGGCAGGGAGACGGATCGATAGTCCACGGCGCTTAAGCCACCGCAGACCGGGGTGGCGGCTGGTTCCATGAGTTGTGGGGCCGTACTGTCTCCGCAACCGGAGCCCGCCAGTATCGTGGCGAGTACTACGGCAACGGCCCCCAGCGGCATTGCGACTGTTTTCATTGTGTCTCCTGCGGCTCTACGGAGCCTGTTGGTATGGATGCCGTTCGTCACCGCGGTGCGAGCGGAATCGGCTTAGCGCGTCGAAATTTTCGGGCCGATCAGGCCGGATTCCAGATAATCGAAAAACTGTTCCTGTAGCCGGTCGGCCTGATGGCTTTCCGCCAAGGGGGATGCACCGAAAGGTGAGCGCCACAGATAACTGCGGTCGGCCAGGCCGTGGTACACGTTGGTCATCGTCATCAGCAGGCGAAGCTGCCGTGTCTCAACCGGTAGTCCGGAGAGTGTTGGTGCCAGCAAGGCCGACGCGCGGCCCAGCGGCTCGCGATGCAAGGCGGCAGACAAGTCCTGCCCGCTTGGTCCGAAATCCCAACTCAACCGGGCCGCGAAGCGTATGGCCGCTGTTCCGTACCCTTCGGCTTGCTGAAGCCCGAGCACCGGGTCGTAGAGCGCATGCAGCACGGCGCGCGGAGATGCGTCATCCATCAACTCCAGCGCCGTGAGCCCTTGTGACCAGCGAGGCTGCAACCATGCCCCCAAGGTATCGACGATGCCGGCCACCAAACCATCCCGGCCCCCGAAGTGGTAGTGCAGGGCGGATGCGTTGCTCGCGCCCGCGGCCTTCACGACTCGGCGCAACGCTACGGCGGACAAGCCTTCTTCGGCGAACATCCGCATCGCCTCGCGAATCAGCCGTTGCCGTGTCGACATGGCCTGCGGCTGTAGAACATGGACCTTGCTCATGCGACGGGATGGACGACGGCAGTCCCCGCGGGTCGGTGCGTTTGGCTCATGGTGGTCTCCTGCGGGTCGCGCATGTTCGAATCTGGTCGTTCGCCAGAATTAATTCATTTGAATTAATTGGCGCACAAACGTCAAGAATTTGTTAATTCAAAGGCCCGGAGGGTAGCCGTTGGTCCGGCCTGGTCCGCATTGGTCACGCGATGTGGATGGGTGCGAGCAGGAACCGATCACAACGCCAGCCACGTAAATCGATGACAATAGTTTGCTGTCGCCTCTCGCGAACTCGGCCCGTGGTCTCCAAAGGCTCAGAAATGCGCGAACCGGTCGATACCACCTGGAAAGCACCGTTGTTGCACCGTTGAGACTCATGGACGGAAGCCCACATTCGACTCAGGACATTGCTGCGATTGTCGCGGATCGGCGGATCACGCCAGTGTTTCAGCCGATTTATCAGGTGCGCGATGGCTCGGTGTTCGGGTACGAGGCGCTCACGCGTGGTCCGGTTGGGCCGTTGCACAACCCGGTGAATTTGTTCGCCGCCGCCGAAGCGCAGGGGCTGGAAGCCCAGCTCGATGCGCTATGCCGGACGGCCGCCGCGAACGAGTTTCGGCGCCAGGGGCTGCCGGGGGCGCTGTTCGTCAATGTGTCACCCCAGATCATCGTTGATCTTTGCGACCAGCGCGATGCCATTGTGCAAACCCTGCAGCAATGGGACATGCCTGCCAGCGCTGTCGTGGTGGAGATATCCGAGCGCCACCCCTTCGATCCTATCGATGCCATCGTCGATGCGATCCGGCATTTTTGCGAGGCAGGCTTTCGCTTCGCACTCGATGACCTCGGGGCCGGATATGCCGGGCTGCGTGTCTGGTCGGAACTGCGCCCCGCGTTCGTGAAGATGGATCGACACTTCGTGTCAGGCTGCGACCGCGATTCCGCCAAACGGGAGTTCCTGCGCTCGATCAAGGGCATGTCGAACTTTCTCGGATGCCAGGTGATTGCCGAGGGTATCGAGCGCGAGGAAGAGGCCGACGTGATTCGAAGCCTCGGTGTCGATCTGGCACAAGGCTTTCTGCTGTGCCGTCCCGAACCGGCACCGCCGATGACGGCGACCATGGTGTTTCAAGGCGGACGACGCGACGGCTTCGGCGCTGGGCTGACCTTTAACGAATCACTGGAACGCCTGGTCCAACCCAGTGCGACCGTCGCCCCGACCGACACCGCCGAGTCGGTGCTGGACCGCATTCGCGAATGGAAGGAGCTGCCCGATATCCCGGTCGTCGACGGTTCGTCGCCGTTGGGTTCGGTCAACCGGGTCAATCTGCTCGATCGCTTCTCGCGACGCTATACGCGTGAGTTGCACGGTCGCCGACCGATTCGCCACTTCATGGACGACCTGGCCCCGGTCTTTGAACTGTCGACCAGTATCGAAGAGGCCAGCCGTCAACTGTCATCAAACTCGCGCGACGTTCTGCCGTCCTGCGCGATCATCGTGGCGGACGGGCAATTCTGCGGTGTGGTGCCCACCACGGCACTGATGCGGCGTCTAAGCGAGGCGCAGATGCGGGCGGCGCGTTACAGCAATCCGCTGACCTTGCTGCCCGGCAACGTGCCCACGATGGAATTAATTCAGGAATTTCTGGACGCGGGCACTGCATTCCGGGTCGCCTACTGCGACCTCAACAACTTCAAGCCCTTCAATGATGTTTACGGCTATGCCATCGGCGACGAGGCACTGCGGCTGGTCGCCGAGATTCTCGCCGAACAGGTGGATGCGGATCTGGACTACATCGGCCATATCGGCGGCGATGACTTCGTCGTCGTCAGCCGTGACCCCGAGTTCGAGGCCACCGTGCATCGAATTGCGGCGGCGTTCGGTGAGCGGGTGCGCCGGCTCTACCGGCCCGAGCATGTTGCGATGGACGGCATCCTGGCCGTGGATCGCGCTGGCAACGAAGCGGTTTTTCCGCTGATGCGCCTGGCCATTGGTGTGGTCAAGCCCGACCCGGCGATGTGCGATTCTCACCACGACGTGGCCACCATGGCGGCCGACGCCAAGCACCACGCCAAGATGAACCCACCGGCGTATTTGTTCTTCTGCCGGCGGAACTCGCCGCGCTGCGTTGTCGAGGTGGGCGACGGCCCGGACGAGCCTCTTCATCTCTACAAGGTATGACCAAGGCATGACCAAGGGCTGCGGAACGGCGCTGCCGTGAACGGCCGCCTAGCGTAGAAGCGACATGCGGTGATCGCGTGACGGCTCAGCTCAGTCGTGGAGCCAGGCTCGGGCGGGTCTGCCGATCCTCAGTGGGGGTGAACGTCCGTACGAGGTGATCGGTGCCCAGACTCCCCGCGGAGCCGTGCGAGGCGCGATGAGCGGTGTCCAGACTTGCGTCGTCGGTGTCGGCGAAGGGCGCGAGGACGCTGCCCACGTTCCAGTGCTCGCCCTGGACGGCATCGCGGGTGATGTCGAGCAGCACAAAGCCATGCGCCGCGGAGTTGTGGTACGGAATATTCGGGTTCGCGCCCACGATGGCCGCGTTGTAGAGCGGCGCCAACGCCGCGAGCTGCTCGTCGTCGGCCAGATTGTTCGAGGTGACACTCATGCAGGTGAACTCGACCGCCACCGATCCCTGGCCGGTCAGCGGCTCGTAGCCCGGAACACCGGTCAGGGTCGGCGTGAGCGGGTTGAACGGCGTGTAGGGATCTTCCACGACATCACAGGCCCAGGCGGTGTGGATGTCGCCGGACAGCACGATGTTGTTGGCGATCTGCTCATCGCGCAACGTGCCGAGGATCAGGTCACGCTCGTAGCCGTAGGCGCCCCAGTTGTCGCTGCCTTCGTTCCCTCCGCCGGGTCGTATGCCGATGGATTCCGCGATCGCCGGTGGCAGGTAGGGCAGCGGCAGCACGGTCGGGTCCGGGTTATTGCGATGGGGCGCCATCATGGTCTGCTGGCCGAGCACCCGCCATCGCCGGTTGCCGCTCACAGAGTCGCGGAGTCCATCAAGCAGCCAGTCCCGCTGTTCCAGGCCCAGCATGCTGCGGGCCGGGTCGAAACTGTCGGTGCCAGTGATTGAGGTGTCCGTCTCTGGCGTGTTGCGCTGGAGTCGCGTGTCCAGCATGAACAAATCGACCAGATCTCCAAACTGGAAGCGGCGCCAGATCTTCAACGGATTGTCGGGTTCAGGCAGGCGGATCGGCAGCCATTCGGCGTAGGCCTGCACGGCGTTGGCCTTGCGGACCTGCCAGTCGCCTTCGGTCTCCGGCTGATGGTTCTGAGCGCCGTCTATCCACGAATTGTTCGTCGATTCATGATCATCCCAGACCACGATCAACGGGTGCTGACGGCTCATTTCCTGGAGGTCGCCATCGGTCCGGTACTGCGCGTGGCGCTGGCGGTAGTCGTCCAGACTGACGATCTCGTAGGCCGGTTCGTGGGCGCGTCCAAGCGAGCCGGCGCCACCACCTTCGTAGAAATAGTCACCGACGTGCAGCACGGCATCGACATCCCGTTGCGCCAGCACCTTGTAGGCATTGAAATAGCCGGTGGAGTAGTTCGAGCAGCTGACCAACCCTAGGCGGACACGATCTGTGGCGCCCGTTGGTAGCGTTCGGGTACGGCCTGCGGGCGACGCCCAACCCAATACCTCGAACTGATAGTAATAGCTGGTTGCGGGGTTCAGTCCGGCGGCGTCGACCTTGACGGTCCAGTCGCAAGCCGCATCGGTTTGCACGGTGCCGCTCAACATCTCGCGTGTCAGGTCCGCATCGGAATAAACCCTCCAGCGTACCGTGACCGTGTCGACGACTTCCGATATCCGGGTCCACAGCATCACGCGGTCACTCAGCGGATCACCGCTGGCCACGCCGTGCTTGAAAGGCGAGGTGGCCGGCGGGTCCGGTTGTGCTGCCGGGTCATCCGGAGACGGGCTCCGGGACAGCGATTCCTCGGACGCGCAGCCAATCAGGCCACCAGACGACAAACCGGCCGCAATGGCGGTGCCATCCTTCAGAAAACGACGACGGGTGATGGACATGGCAGGGTCTCGAAGCGGGGGGCTAGTGGACCCGGCCAAGCTGCTGCCGTATCAGCCGACAGGCTTTCTTGACCCCCGGAACGCCCGCGCCGGACTCGTTCCCAGCCGGCGAACTGCCGCAGGCAGACACGACGGAATCAGCGACGATGGCGGTCGCACGCAAGGCAAGATGCATTGGATGAGCCCAGTAAAAAAGCGGCCGAATCCTATGCCGGGCGTGTGACATCCATGTGTCGGCGGGCGCTGCGGCAGCGCCTACGATGGTCGGTGGTCAGTCTTCGAGTTTGGCGTCCATGGTGATGGCCGGCTTGAGCGCCTTGGAGATCGGGCAGCCGCTTTTGGCGGCGTTGGCGGCTTGCAAGAAGTCGTCCTCGCTGGCACCAGGCACCTTGGCGGTCACATCGAGATGAATCTTGGTGACGGCGAATGCACCGTCGGCCTGTTCCAGGGTCACGGTCGCTTGGGTGTCGATGGATTCGGGCGTCAGATCAGACTGGCCCAGGATCATGGACAGGGCCATTGAAAAGCAGCCGGCGTGGGCCGCGCCGATCAGCTCTTCCGGGTTCGTGCCTTGACCGTCTTCGAAGCGGGTCCCGAAAGAATACTGGGTGTCGTCGAGGACACCACTGGCGGTTGAGATGACGCCATTGCCTTCCTTGAGGCTGCCGTTCCAGCGGGCGGTTGCTGTGCGTTTCATGTGAACTCCTTGTCATGGAAACCAGTGGGACGCGGTCCACCGCGCCCAGTCCTGCGACTGTCGCAACCGCAGCTTGGTTCAGTGTAGCTCCTCGGAGTGGTCTTGATCGGCTCCCAAGATCTGCCCGTGTCGACCCTGGCCGGCGGTGAACCGACGCGCGCCGGCAAGCGTCTCGCCAGAGGCCAATGTGTCCAGCCCCAGGGCAAACTCATGCCGCAGCGCATCGGATTCGTCCAGCGCCCATTGCTCCAGTGCGCTGCGGCGGTCGTTGCGCATGCATTGTTGGGGCAGCAACGCCAGTTCGCCAGCCAGCCGCTTGGCGGCGTCCAGCGCCTGTCCGGAGGGCACGATGCGGTTGGCGAGCCCGATGCTGTAGGCCTCCCGCGCGTCCACCGTGCGACCGGTCAAGATCATGTCCATCGCGCGCCCATGACCAATCAACCGGGGCAGACGGACGGTACCGCCGTCAATCAGCGGGACGCCGAATCGCCGGCAATAGACGCCGAACACCGCGGTCTCGGCCGCCACCCGTAAATCACACCACAGGGCGAGTTCCAGGCCGCCCGCCACGGCATGGCCTTCCACCGCCGCGATGACCGGCTTGTCCAAGCGCATGCGGGAGACCCCCATTGGCGCGTCGCCATCGGCCTCCATGCGGTTGGAGCGGGCGGGGTCCTGGCTTTGCACGGCTTTCAGGTCAGCGCCGGCACAGAAGGCACCGGCCGCGCCGGTCAGAATGGCGACGCTGAGCGTCGGGTCGGCGTCGAATCGGCGAAACGCATCGGCGAGCGCCGCTGCCGTCGGGCCATCCACACAGTTGCGGACGTCGGGGCGGTTGATGGTGACGATCAGCGTTGTCCCGTCGACCTCTTCCAGCACCAGGTTGGACGCTGTCGTCATGGGAGCTCCGGTTGCGGCAGCACCGACCGGCCCGAGGCGGCCGCCAGCACCGCAGCATAGCCTGGTGGCGCGGTGATCCGATGGCGCTCGCGCAACATGCGATGCAGTCGAGGTAGCCGGTAGTAGGGCACGGATGCCATGAAATGATGCTCCAGATGGTAGTTGACGTGCATCGGCGCCACGGTGATCCGCGCAAGCCAGCCGGCGCGGGTCGTGCGGGTATTGGTTCGAATGTCAGGACCGCCCGGCAGCATGGCGTGCTCGGCAATCGAGCGAATGCGGACGAACACCGGAAAGCTGCACATGAACGCCGCGACCCACAGCCCGTAGAGCCACCCGTGCCCCAGCCCGATCAGAACGGCGGCCAGCAGAGCGTTGGTGATTAGCACACCCATCGCATTGCGCAGGAAGCGTTGTGGATAACTCCACCACCGGCGGCCTGTTTGCGGCAATCGTTCGACCGAATTCGCCACGGTCCAACGCAGCACGCCGGCGTCCATCAGCGCCAGGCCCAGAACAACCCGCAACATGGTCAGCCCTGACATGTCGCGCAGCAGCTTGCGTGCGAAGCCGGCCCGAGTCGACGGATAGCTCCGATACAGCGAGACATCTGGATCGTCCGCCAGACCTGCGTGCTTGTGATGCCGGTTGTGGTGCGATCGATACTTGCCCACGTGTTGCCAGATCGGACGTGCGCAAAGCCAGTCGGTGAGGTGATCGTTGAGCCAGCGATGCCGAAACAGCGTGCGATGCGCCGCCTCATGCTCCAGCACCGCCAACGCCAGCTGGCGATTGCCGAGATAGATCACCGCGAGCAACCAGACGATGGGGTGGGGCATCACCACACAGACCGCCAGCGTCGCCGCAATGCTCAACCACACCGTGCTGATCGCCAGGAATCCGCGCGCGTTCGATCGCCGGGTGAGCGTGGCGATTTCCTCGCGGCTGAACCAGTCGGTGGGTCGAAGACGGTCGGCGGACTGATGCATGAGCGAATCCTCAGGAGGCAATGGCGGCATCGGCATGCGGTGCACGTAGCTGCCAGATGGTCTGGCCCAGTCGGTCGAAGCGCAGCGCCAGATCGGTGAAGTCCGAACGCAGCTGCGTATCGATCATGGCGCCGGGCAGCAGCGGATCGAAAACGAGTTCACGGATGGCGCGATCGCCCAGCCAATACGATTCGCGCGCAGCCTGATCGTGATCCAGCCGATGCCGCGTGGCGCTCCAAGTCTGCAGGCGGTCGATCTGCTCCCGGTACCGCGCTTCCAGACGGCGTGGTGTCCAAAGCTTCGGGGCTGCGGCGACCCGAGCGTCGTCCAGGTTATCGGTGCTGAACACGGCGGCGGCCGGGTCCAGCCCCAGGCCGTATAGCCGCCGGCGGATCGCCGATAAGTCGTCCGCCAGGTTGTCGGGGCGGATCGCCAGACCCGGCTCCAGCTCGCGCAAGCCGAGCAGGTTCAGAGCGCGCTCCCGGACACGCAGCGCTGCGCGGTCGGACCGGGGCAGCGCACCCGTGTGCACCACGATCCAACCGCCGGCCCAGGCACGTACCCGCGCTTCCCCGGACCGCCACCGAGCGACATCCGCTGCCAGTGGACGAGCCGCCTGTCCGAGCCGGTATTCACCGCGGCCGATTGCCTCGACCAGACCGGCTTCACGCAGGCGGGTCAGGGCGGTGCGTGCACTGTTGTCCGTCGCACCCAGCAGCGCGCAGGCGCTTACCAGCGTCTGGCTCGTCTGTGCTTGGCCTTCGGTGGCCAGCAGAATCTTGAGAATGACGTCCTTGGGACGCGCGTTTTTGTCGGACTGCACCTGTGCGCTCGGATCTCGCTGAGAGCACGAACATTACGCCATTCGGCAACAAATGACATTATCTGTACCAACTGGCAGCGGGAAACGCTCAGAGGGCGAGGTTTAGCCGCAGCCAGTAGGTTCGGCCCAGCAGCCGATACGCGGACTCCTCGGTGGTCCGCTCACCGCCGTTGGGGATGAACGGCGGTGAGCGGTCCGTCGCGTTCGCGATACCCAGTGTGACGCGCAGGTTCTGCGGCGTGGTCAGACCGGCATGCAGGTCGTGGTAGAGCCTCGAACCGATGCGATAGTCGGTGCCCGGTGCGACTTCACCGCCGCTGTCGGTCAGCGCATCGATCCACTCCAGACCGTAGCCGGCAAGCCAGCGATCCTGAGACCAGGCGAGGGCGTAGCGGCCCTTCCACTCGGGGATCACCCCGAACAGGTCGGGGTCGTACTGGCCCTCACCCACGAAGGGCTGCGCGCCCTGGAAAGACCGCACCTCGCGCTCAAGCACGCGGCTGATTAGCAGGCGGTGCTGCCACCGGCCCCAAGACGTCGTATGCGCGTACTGCACATCGAGATCGAGTCCGCGAGCGGTTTCCTCGGCGGTATTCTGCAAGGCCGTGCGAATCTGGGTGATCGAGCCATCCGGATGACGGTCGATGCGGTCGCAAAACAGGGCACTGCCCGTTTCGAGGCATTGCTCCAGAACCGTGTTGGCACCGAGCGCGGCGATGCCATCCTCAATGCGAATATCGAAGTAATCCAGGCTTACGCGCAGCCCTGGCCACCCGGAGGGCGAATAGACCACACCCGCGGTGAAGCTCTGCGCCTGTTCGGGCGCCAACGCCGGGTTGCCGCCACCCAATGTCGGTGTCTCATTGCCGGTCTGGTCGAAGCTGCCATCGCTCGGTACTCCCTGAGCGATGCAACGATCCACCTGTGGTTGACCCAGCTGCGAGAAATCCGCGCAGGGGTCTTCGACGATGGGGTTGGCCTCGGTCGCACCACCGAACAATTCGCCGACGGTAGGGGCGCGGAATGCCTCGGCATAGCCCGCGCGTAATGTGACTGACCGAACCGGCTGGTAAAGCGCACTGACATCGAACACCGTTTCGGCATCGAAGTTCGAATAGTCCACGGCACGCAGGCCCAGTTCGACCCCCAGCGCATGCACGCCCGAACGTCCGGCGAGCAAAGGGATGCCGACCTCGGCAAAAACCTCGCGGCTGTCGAATTCTCCACGCGTGCGTTGCCTGGCGGCACCGGTGGTGTTGCCGGCCTGCGTTTGCGTATCCGGACGGTCCTCGGCACGGGCATCGCGCAGGCTGATGCCGGCGGCAAAGGGCACCGGCCCGGCGGGAAGCCGTAGCAGCTCACGGCGCAGGTCGAAGCCGAAGGTGGTTTCTTCGTTCTGCTGAGTATCGATCAGGTCAGCGATGCCCGCATAGGCGAGCATGTCATCGGTGATGGAACCAGGGCCACCGAACAGGTTCAGCGGCACGCAGCCGACGACAGGGGCGGCTTCGGTGCCGCAGGTCGCCACGCCATCGCCGCTGATGAATGACGGACCCAGCGCCAGGGCCACACGGTCACGACGTAGGTCGCCGCTCTGCCGCTGTTCGACCTCGTTGCGGCCGTAGCTCAGAGACGTCTCCCATTGCCAGTCGGCGACCAGGCCGTCGGCGCCGATCACCACACGCCAAAGCTGGTTGTCCTGCGCAAAGCGGCGGGGACCGCCCTCGACTAGCCGGCGCCGGGCATCGCTGATCTCCTCGCCGAACGGGTTGTAGATGTTGTCGGCCGATACCGTCACGCCATCCAGCCGATTGGTGAAGAACGGCAATGGCGCAATCTGGGTGTCGGAATCGCGCTGCTGGAACAGGGCCTCGGCGAACAGCGACAGCGACGGGCTTAAATCGTGGCGCAGACTGCCAAAGGCGGAGACGCGCCGGGAATCCTGCACAAGGTCTTCGAACGGGTTGAAGTTGAAACGATCGGTGTCCGGCCCGTCATTGATGAATGGCCGGAAATCATCAGGCGAGTCGCCATCTTCACCGTCAATGAGCGTGACGTTGCCGTCCGAAGTGCGGAAACGGCCGTTCGGTGGGGCCGAGCTGCCCGTTGGCACGATGGCATTGGCCGGACCATCGACGGTGAGCCATTGCGAGGAAAAGTCGCGGTCGCCACGCCCCACGGCGGCCTGATCAAACAGCGACACACCGCCCGACAACCATGTGCTGCCGAGGCGTCTCCCGGTCACCGCGCTAAGATCCAGCACATCGCCATCTCCGGAGTCGGTCTGGCTGACGCGGGCGGATACCTCGACCCCGTCGACATCTGATCGCGTGATCACATTGACCACGCCGGCGATAGCGTCGGCGCCGTAGGCCACCGAGGCGCTGGTCGTCAGCACCTCAACGCGCTCGACCAACGCCACCGGGATGCTGGCGAGATCAACAACACCGGCTGCGCCATTTCCGCCGGCCAGCATGCGTCGGCCGTTGATCAATACCAGCGTGCGCCGGGACCCGAGTCCGCGTAGTTCCACGGATTCGATGCCGCGCGACACGGCGCCACCGCTGCCGCGCTGGTTCACCGAGGTGCCCAGTGGCGAGCCGCTCATCATCGGCAGCGCCTGCAGAAACTCGCCCAGCGTCGCATGCCCGGAATTACGCAATGTGTTCCGGTCGAAGCTGACCAGCGGGTCCATGCCGGCTTCACGGCCGAGGTGGGTGCCCGTCACCTCCAGCGCATCCAGCGCAAGCGGTGATTCCGGCTGGGCGACGCCCAGTGTTGTCCATACCAGGCTGGTCAACATGACCGCCGCACGTGCAAACATCATCGAATATCCCGTTCCCCAGAAACCAGTCGCAGGCAATGCGACGGCCGGAACCGGCGACTCGCAATGTCCCTGCCGCCCACCATTTTGCCGGGCAGCATCGTACAACGCAGCCAGCGAACTGTTCGTCCCGTTTTCGCAGCGATCTGCATCCAAGCCTGAACACGGTGCGAATCCATCCAGACATCCACGCAGGGGACGCGAAATAATGCGCTCAATCCAAGGAATCGGCGCTGCGGCTGTGGCGGGCATTGCCCTGGCCACGGCAGCAGGCTCGCTGTATGCATCCAGCCACCGTGAAGCGCCAGGGATCACCGAGACTCCCAAGGTTGACGGCACGGACTTCTACATGTTCAACAGCTACGAAGAAGGCCGATCCGGATTCGTGACGCTGATCGCGAACTACGTACCCCTGCAGGACGCCTATGGCGGCCCTAACTATTTCTCCCTGGATGACAAGGCGCTGTACGAGATTCACGTCGACAACGATGGGGATAACGTCGAGGACCTGACCTTCCAGTTCCGATTTACCAACACGCTCAAGGGCGTTTCGCTGCCGGTCGGACCGGACGGCGTACTCGTGCCGATTCCGTTGATTCAGGCTGGTGGCATCGGTCCGAACCCTGGTGACACCGGCAACCTGAACCTGGAAGAGACCTTTTCGGTCACCGTGGTGCGTGGCGACCGCCGCGCGGGTACTGCGCAGGCAGCGACCAATGTCACGACCGGCGGCAGCAGCTTCCGCAAGCCTACCGATTACATCGGCACCAAGACCTTCCCGGACTACCAGGCGTATGCGAATGCACACATCTGGGAAATTGCCGTGCCGGGCTGCCAGAGCAATGGCAAGGTCTTTGTCGGACAGCGCAAGGAAGGATTCGTCGTGAATCTTGGCCAGGTCTTCGACCTCGTCAATCTGAACCCGCTGGGCGCGCCCGACGCCGTGCCGAACACGATTGGCGACAAGAACGTCACCAGCATCGCACTGGAACTGCCGGCAAGCTGCCTGACGGCCGGCGACGACCCGGTCATCGGCGGCTGGACGACCGCAAGCCTGCGTCAGGCCCGCGTCGCCAATCCGTTCCCGCAAAGCGATACCGATAACTCGGTCGCTCCGGGCACGGTCGATGAGACGGTCGAAGGCGGTCCGTGGACCCAGGTTTCGCGTCTCGGCGCACCGCTAGTCAACGAAGTGGTCATCGGCATCGACGACAAGAACCGCTTCAACGCCAGCGAGCCCAAGGACGACGGTCAGTTCGCGAAGTACGTGCTGACGCCAACCCTGCCGGAACTGCTGGAGATCCTGTTCGCCGAGACGGTGACCGGCGATCCGAATGCCGATCTCGCCCCGAATGCCTTTCCCCGAGCTGATCTGGCGGTGGCGTTTCTGACCGGCGTGCCAGGACTCAACCAGCCTGCCGCTGGCGCCGGAGGCCCGCTGGGCAACGGCACGGTACTGTCGGAGCAGCTGCGACTGAACACGACGACTGCGCCGGTCGCTGCCACTGCGCAAGATCCGTTGGGGGTGCTGGCTGGTGATGCCGCGGGCTTCCCGAATGGCCGTCGTCCGGGTGACGACGTGGTTGATGCCGCACTGCGGGTCGCTATGGGCGCTCTCTGCGAACTCGACAATGCTGCGGTCTTCGGCTGCGGCCCTGACGATGCGCCAGTCGGTGATGCGCCATTAACCGATCAGTCCGCGTCGAACGCCTCGCAGTTCGACAGCAACTTCCCGTACCTGCGCACGCCGCTGCCGGGTTCGCGATAACAGGAGGTCGTGATGCGACATTTCATTCTTGTCGGGCTGCTGGCGGTTGGCGTGCTTGCGCTGGGTGCCTGTGGCTCCGAAACATCGATTAACGTCGGTGCCGGCGAAGAACCGGGGCAGATGCCCGATCCGGACCCCGATCCCGATCCTGACCCAGGCCCCAACGACCAACCATTGGCGGGCGATCAGCAGGTGCTGAACCTGATCGCCAACCAAACGGATGAGGTCTCGGACCCCATCGAGATCAACGCCCTGGGCTTGGTGTTCAACGAAAACCCGGACGCCAATGTTTACGGGGATCTGCTACCGGAGTCCTGAGTGAGCTAGCCGAGCACCTGGCATGATCCAGGTGCTCGGCGCGGCTCCCGGCCACGGCGTTGGCTGACAAGCACGCACCGCGGACTTGACGCGGACCGCCAGCGGCGGGAGAACTTAGGGCTGGTTGAACGGGGATACCTGTGCCTGATTTGCGATGGCTCGCGTTCTGCGGGCTGATAATGCCGGCCTGCGTCCAGGCACAGACCTACATACCGGAATCGGCCGAGACGGTTCTGGAGACACTGCCGGACACCGACCCCAGCCTCACCGATGACATCCGGCGCCTGCAACAGGCCGTTGCGGAGCAACCCGACAGCGTCGAGCTGCGGGTTCGACTGGCCGAACACCACATTGCGCTGTACCGGCAAACTGATGATCCCCGCTACAACGGCTACGCCCAGGCGGCGATCGCGCCCTGGCGCGAGAATGTCGATGCCCCGACGCGGGTGCTGTTGATCCGGGCGCACCTGAATCAGCAGCGTCACGCCTTCGCGCTCGCCCGGGCCGACCTTCAACTGGCACTGGAACGCGACCCTCGCAACGCCCAGGCCTGGTTGGCGCTGTCGGTGGTTGAGCGGGTGTCGGGCCGGCTGGCGAATGCCCATAAAGCCTGCGCTGCCTTGCTCACGCTGACCGAAACGCTGGTCAGCGGCACTTGCCTTGCCGATATTGCTTCGCTGGCGGGCAAGGCGCCGGAAGCCTTCGCCACCCTGGATCGGCTGCTGCAGGCTGAAAGCGTTGACAGCGCAGACCACCTGCGGCGTTGGGCGCTGACCATCCAGGGCGAGGTGGCCTGGCGCCTCGGCGAGCCGGAATTGGCACTGCAGGCCTTCGAAGCCGGGCTGGCGCTGGCTGAGGCGAATGAGCAGTTCGACGGTTATTTGCTGTCGGCCTGGGCCGATTTCATGCTGGAGCAGGGGCGGGCGCAGGCGGTGGACAGACGGCTCGAACCCTATGATCAGAGCGATGCGCTGCTGCTGCGCCGGGCGATCGCGGCCAAGCGGATCAACCACCCGAATGCCGGTGCGATGGCGGACACGCTGCGCCGACGCTTCGCGGCGAGCCAGCGACGTGGCGACGATGTGCACCTGCGTGAGCAGGCGCGTTTCGCGCTGGACATCGACAACAAGCCATCCGAAGCGCTCTGGTTGGCTCAACGCAATTGGGCCATGCAAAAAGAACCCGCGGACGTGCTGCTCGTGCTGCGGGCCGCGTTGGCGTTTAACCCGGCAGCAGCCGATCCGGTCGTGGCCTTCGTCTCCGAAACCGGCCTGCAGGATGTTCGCGTGCAAACCTTGCTGGAACGGCTGGGCGACACGGATGCCGCGGCATGAACCGGATGCTCTTTGTGCTCGTCGGGTTGCTCGCCTGCAGCGGTGTGCACGCACATAAACCCAGCGACAGCTATCTGAATCTGTCGCTATCGGGGCAAACCGTCGAAGGGCGTTGGGACATCGCCCTACGCGATCTGGAACTGGCCGTCGGGCTGGATGCCGATGGCAATCGGCGGATCACCTGGGGCGAGGTGCAACGCCAGCGCGACGCAATCACCAGCCATGCCTTGTCGCATCTGCAACTGACCATGGGCGACCAGACCTGCGCCCTGGAGGCGGACGGGCTGCAGATCACCGATCACACCGACGGCGCCTACGCGGCCATTGGCATCACCGGACGCTGCCTGCAATTCAATCCCCAGTTGACGATTCGCTACGACTTGCTGTTCCCGCGTGACGCCCAGCACCGCGGGTTGCTGCGTCTCGACCGCCAGGGGCGGGTGGAATCAGCGGTGTTCTCCCCCGCACGGCGATCCCTGGCCTTTGACTTGGGCGAGACCAGACCGCTGCGCGTGGCCTGGCAGTATCTGCAGGAAGGGCTTTGGCATGTCTGGATAGGCTTTGACCACCTGCTGTTTCTCGCCGGACTGCTGCTGCCGATCGTCGTTCGACGGGAGCAGGGACGGTTCGTGCCAGCGGAGAACGCCGGCACGGCCACGCGTGAGGTCATCCGCATCGTCACCAGTTTCACGCTGGCGCATTTCGCCGCGCTGTCGCTGGCAACGCTGGGTTGGATAGATCTGCCGTCGCGCTGGGTCGAGGCGGCCGTCGCGCTGACCATCGTCTTCGCCGCCATCAACAACATCGTGCCGGTGGTCTACCGTCGCCTGTGGCTGGTCGCCTTCGCGTTCGGCCTGATTCATGGGGCCGGCTACGCCAGTGTGCTGAGCGATCTCGGCCTACCCGCCATGGCGCTGGCGTTGTCGTTGTTTGCCTTCAATCTGGGGGTGGAGGGTGCACAGATCGCGGTCGCCGCCGTGTTTCTACCCGTCGCCTACAGCCTGCGCCGCCACCGCTTGTATCAATACGGCGTGCTGATTCCAGGCTCGCTACTGGTCGCGTTCGTCGGCATGGTCTGGTTCATCGAGCGCGCCGCCAATCAAACCTTGATGCCCTGGTGACCAGGGTGACAATCATCGCCCACCGTCCCCCCTGCAATCCTGTGTCCATCCGCTTATGACGCTTGCTCTGTTTTCCCGCTTCCGCCCGGCACTTGTAACGCTTGGGTGGCTGCTCATGCCCGGTCTGGCGCTGGCACATGGTGCGCACTTCAAGCCCTTCGGAGGCGAACTGCGCGCTTATGTGTTCGAGTACAGCCTTGGCGAGCCCGTCGCGCGCGCCGAAGTCATCGTCTACCCCCCGGAGGACTCTGCGGACTTCCAGACCGGTGAAACCGATGCACAAGGCGTGTTCGCCTTTGCGCCCAACCGGCCGGGCACCTGGCGCCTGGAGGTGCGCGACGGCAAGGGACATGCGATCCGCAAGTATGTGAATGTGGGGGCAGCCGCTGGCGGGGCGGCAACCTTGCCGGCCGGCGACACGCCAGCGCATTCTTCGGGTGCAGCCATCGCCTGGTTGCTGCTGGCGGTCAGTCTGCTGGCCAATGTCGTCTTCGCCCTCGCTGCGATACAGACGCGCAGCGCCTGGCGCAGATCAAGCAACTCGCCCACTGTGAGGAAGGGGACCTGAGCTGTCCGGCGTTCGTTCGTCGGCAGGTCTTGACCTCAACATTACTTGAGGCTTGAGACTGCACTCCAAGGCCCCGCACTGGGCGAGGCTAGTTCGCTGGAGGGAGTCTCATGACCCGATTGGAACACGCAAATATCACCGTCCCGGACATTGATGCCGCGATCGCATTTCTGAGTGTAGTCGCACCGGATTTCCGGATTCGTCACGACGCCTTGGCAGAGCAGGGCTACCGCTGGGCGCATGTTGGTAACGACGACTTCTACATCGCGCTGCAGGAACCCCACGTCGGGATCGATCCGCTGCCCCCGCAACCCAGTTACACGAACCTGGGCGTCAATCACCTGGGGTTGGTGGTGCAGGGCATCGATGGCATCACCAGGCAGCTGGATGACGAGGGCTATCGCATCAGCTACGCGACCGAGCGGGGGCCGCATCGCAGCCGGGCCTACTACTACGACCGCGCGGGCTTCGAGTGGGAGCTCATCGAGTATCACAGTGCCGATCCGGCTGAACGCAATCGGTACAGCTAACCGCCAGCGACGAGCTCATGCCGCGGCTTGTTGATCCACCATGCGGTTGGAGGGCTGTTCGGCCAGGCGTTGCAGCAATGTGGTGAGCGAACCGCCTAGCCGCAGCGTCAGGTCGTTGGGGTGAATCCCCACCCGTAGCGGTTGCTGCATCCGCTGCGCCACGGCGAGCTGGGAGCGGTTCCACGCCGACAGGGCGACCGCGCGAGCGGCCGTGTCGGCTTCGAACCCGACCAGCGGCATCACCCGCGTGCGGCCTGTCCGCGTATCGATTATGCCCTGCGTGACCTCTACGGCATCGAAGGGCAGGCGGTGCAGGTCCTGCAGGCTCAGGTCGCCAAGCGCCCAGGCGGGCGGGACATAAAGCGTGGGGCGAGGCAGGTCGACACGAGGGAACCAGTGGTAGGAGCGGCGCATCAATGCCAGCAATTGTTGCCGGTTCAGTGACAGATGCTCGGCGGCGTTGCGTGAGATCAGCGCCGAGTGCATGCGGTGCCGCAACCCTCGGATGCGCCGGGCGCGGTGGATCCAGCCATGGGCGGCCAGCGGGTAGCCGGCCGCCGCCCAGGCGCGCAGCTGTTCCAGCTGTTCGCTGGTCCAGCCCAGACCGGGCACGATCAACAGGGTGGGCCGGACCAGTCCCAGCGACTCGATCAGTTCAAGCGTGTCCTCCACGGCGGGCAGGGTTCGCGGCATAACGTCGTGAACCGAAAGCAGGGCCGTTGGCATGGCGGCGCTCACCGGGGGGATCGCGCGGCCTTGAGAATCAGGTCAGCCCATTCGCCGATCGTGTCCCGGTTGAGACGTTCAGCCGCCAGCCGCGCCCGTTCCGACCGGGCACGGCGCGCCTGCACGCTTTGGGTGCTCAGGTCCTTGATCTTGTCGGCGATCGCTTCACCTTCGTGCAGCGTGATCAGGCCATCCTTGAGCGAGTGCCATTCGTGTATGCCGGCTCCGGCGGCAACCAGCGCCGGCCGGCCTCGGGCCATGGCTTCCAGGGCGATGGACCCGAAGGTTTCCAGACGCGACGGCAGCAACAGCAAGTCCGATTCATCCATCAGGGCTTGCAGCTCATGCCGCTCCAGCCAGCCATGGAAACAGACGTTGGGCAGATCTTGCGCCTGGCGCTGGAGCTTGCGACGCAGTGGGCCATCGCCGGCAATCGCAAACCGGACATCGGGGCAGGCCCGCGCCGCGTCGATCACCGCGCCGAGGTTTTTTTCGGGCGCCAGGCGCCCGGCGAACAACACCTGCTTGAGCTGCGCCCGCAGTGGGACGACGGGCGCGCGCATGAATTCCACGGGCAACGGCGTACCGACCACCGCGGCCTGATCCGCGCCCAGTCGTCGCACCGTCGGAATCAGCCCGCGGTTGTTGACCAAGGTGGCGTGGGCGCTGCGACAGATGATGCGATTGGCCGCCGTGAGATAGCCGTTTGCCACGCGCCGCGAAACCGGGTTCCAGTACAGGCGCGAGAGTTCTTCGAACTGGGTGTGAAAGCCGACCAGCTGCCCGCAACCATGTCGCTTCGCCAGCGCATGGCCGAGCAGGCCGAATGGTCCCGGCGTGATCGAGACGACGACATCGGGGCGGAAGTGACGGAAGGCCTTCCAGAGCCGCGGTACGTTGGGCGTGAGCAGACGCTGGGTTGGGTCACCGGGCATCGGCACGGTGAGGCGAGTGACGCGAAACTTGTCGGATGGCTGGAACATCCGCACCCCGGACGTCACCTCGCCCAGCTGCGGCAGCAGATCGTGGTAGTAGGTGCCCGCGCCATTGCGCTCGGCCACCGAATCCGAGAAGAACGCGACCCGCAGGCGCTGCGCCGGGTGCGAACGATCAGGAGAAGACTGCAATAAATCGGTTGCGGTCGCGTGCTTGGGCATCATCAGGACACCTCTTGCCAACGCGCCGCGGCCGCGGCGCG
>NZ_CAXRDQ010000017.1:0-39497 GCF_964229365.1 Abyssibacter sp.
CTCGCGGCGTTTCCCGAGCGCCTGAGCGAAGAACAACGTCTGCCGGACAATCTGGCGATTCTGGGCGAGATGACGCAAGACCCGGAAGCCAACATCATCAAGCTTCCGAATATCAGCGCCGCCCTGCAGCAGCTTCGCAGCGCGATCAAGGAGCTGCAGCAACAAGGCTACGACGTTCCGGACTATCCGCAGGACGAAGCGGCCGAAGAGGATAAGGAAACCCGAAAACGCTATGCCAAGGTGTTGGGCAGTGCGGTGAACCCTGTCCTGCGCGAAGGCAATTCGGATCGGCGCGCTCCCAAGGCGGTCAAGGAATACGCCAGGAAAAATCCGCATTCCATGGGCGAATGGAGCATGGCCTCCCGCACCCATGTCGCCCACATGCGCGAAGGGGATTTCTACCACGGCGAAAAATCCATGACGCTGGACCGCGCCCGCACGGTGCGCATGGAACTGATCGATCAGGATGGGAATGCACACGTCCTGAAACCGGAAGTCGCCCTGCTCGACGGCGAAGTCATCGACAGCATGTTCATGAGCAAGAAGGCGCTCGTGAAGTTCTACGAAGAACAGATCGCGGACGCCTACGAGACCAATCTGCTGTTCTCGCTGCACGTCAAGGCGACGATGATGAAGGTGTCGCATCCGATCGTGTTTGGCCATGCGGTCAAGGTTTACTACAAGGACGCCTTCAAGAAACACAAGTTCTGGTTCGACACCCTGGGTGTCAACGTCAATAACGGGCTGGTGGACCTGTACAACAAGATCGAACTGCTGCCCGGCTCGCTGCGCGAGGAAGTGATCGAAGACCTGCGTGCCTGCCATCAGCATCGTCCGGAAATCGCGATGGTCGATTCCACCAAGGGCATTTCCAACCTGCATGCACCGAACGACGTCATCGTCGATGCCTCCATGCCGGCGATGATTCGTGCCGGAGGCAAGATGTACGGCGCCGATGGCCGCCTCAAGGACACCAAGGCGGTGATTCCGGAGAGTACCTTCGCTCGCATCTATCAGGAGGTCGTGAACTTCTGCAAGACCAATGGCGCCTTCGATCCTGCCACCATGGGCACCGTGCCCAACGTGGGCCTGATGGCGCAGAAGGCAGAGGAATACGGCTCCCACGACAAGACCTTCGAGGTCGAGTACGGCGGCGAGGCCCGCATTGTCGACAACGAAACCGACGAGGTGTTGCTCACCCAGACTGTGGAAGCCGGCGACATCTGGCGCATGTGTCAGGTCAAGGACGAGCCCATCCGGGATTGGGTGAAACTGGCGGTGAACCGCGCACGCGCCTCGGGCATGCCGGCGCTGTTCTGGCTGGACCCCTACCGCCCCCACGAGAACGAACTGATCAAGAAGGTCAAGACCTACTTGAAAGAGCACGACACTGAAGGGCTGGATATTCAGATCATGTCCCAGGTGCGTGCCATGCGTTTCACGCTGGAGCGCTGCATACGCGGCCTGGACACGATTTCGGTCACCGGCAACATCCTGCGCGACTATCTCACCGACCTGTTCCCGATCATGGAACTGGGCACCAGCGCCAAGATGCTCTCCATCGTGCCGCTGATGAAAGGCGGCGGTCTCTACGAAACCGGTGCCGGCGGTTCTGCCCCCAAGCACGTGCAGCAGCTGGTGGAGGAAAACCACCTACGCTGGGATTCACTGGGCGAATTTCTCGCCCTGGCCGCCAGCCTGGATGATCTGGCCAGCAAGAAAGACAACCCCAAGATCAAGGCGCTGGCCGACACCCTGGACGAAGCCACCGGCAAGCTGCTGGACAACGGCAAGGGCCCATCACGCCGCACGGGCGAGCTGGACAATCGCGGCAGCCAGTTTTATCTGGCGATGTACTGGGCCGAGGCCCTGGCCGCGCAGGACACCGATGCCGAGCTCAAGGCCCACTTCTCACCGCTGGCCAAAGCCCTGGCGGACAACGCCGATGCCATCCTCAAAGAACTGACCGAGGTGCAAGGCAAGGAAGTGGACATCGGCGGTTACTACAAACCCGACCACGCCAAGCTCGCTGCCGTGATGCGGCCCAGTGAAACCCTGAATCGCATCATCAACGGCGATTGAATCCTTGGAAGCCGCGTTCGCCAGAGAACGCGGCGACCGACTAGGCGGCCTGACGCTGGGTCACAGCGAGGCCGCCGGCCTTCAGCGCTATTCGCAGGCTCGCGCCAACACCAGCGAATAGGTGTTAGGAGCGGCTGTGGTCAGCAACTCCTCCACCAAAAAACCTGCTGGAGCGAGCAACTGCTCCAGGGTCTGTGGCGTGTACTTGTGGCTGAGTTCAGTGCGAATTCGCTCGCCGGCCGCCAGCGTGAGCTCGATATCGAGCGCACCGATGCGGACCTGTTGCGCCTGCCGGGCTTCGAGGTACATTTCGATCCGCTGCGCCTGTCGGTTGTAGATCGCCCGGTGCCGGAACTGCCGGGGATCGAAGTCTGCCGCCAGGCGACGGTTGAGCACGGTGAGGACATTCAGGTTGAACTGAGCGGTGACACCATCGCGGTCGTCATAGGCACGTTCCAGCACCGCGCTATCCTTGACCCGGTCCGCACCGAGCAGCAGCACATCGCCGGGCCGCAACATGCCGCGAATGTCGCGTAGAAAGCTTTGCGCCTGCTCCGGCTTGAAGTTGCCCAGCGTGCCGCCGAGGAACAGCACGGCGCGACGCCCCTGATCCGGCAACGGCAGCTCCAGGCCGGCGTGGTAGTCGCCTACCAGGCCATGCACGATCAGGTCCGGCATGTCGGTGACCAGTTCAGCCGCCGCGTCACGCAACATTTGCTCCGAAACATCGAAAGGCCAGTATGTGGTGCCGGCCTGGGCATGGCGTAGCAGGTGGCGCGTCTTGCGCGAGCTACCGCTGCCCAGCTCTACCCAGTGAGCGGCGTCCATCGCCTTGACCAGCGCCTCGCCGTGCTCACGCAGCAGGGACGCTTCGGCACGGCTGGGGTAGTAGTCCTCAGTCGCGCAGATGTCCTCGAATAGCTGCGCACCTCGCTCGTCGTAGAAGTACTTCGCGGGCAGCGTGCGCGGCGTGGACAACAAGCCCGCGCGGGCATCATCGGCCAGGGTATTGATCCGTCGGCGCGAGGCGATCGTGGCGATCTGCAGCCGAGGCGTGAGTTCAATTCCGTCCATGGTTGAACCGTCCAGAATCAGGGTCAGAGGTTAACATCGAGACAACTGCAATCCACGAGTGAACATGTGCCGACTCGCTGCTTATCTCGGACCCGAAATACCCCTGCGGAGTTTCCTGCTGGATTTCCCGCATAGTCTTTATCAGCAATCCTGGGACCCGAAGGAACTCACCGAAGCCCGCCTGAACGCGGACGGCTACGGCGTTGCCTGGCGGCAGCGCGACGGCCGCATGGGCGCCTATGCGCAGCCCATGGCGATCTGGAATGACGTCAACCTGCCGGCTCTGGCCGATGCGCTCACCAGTACAAGTTGGTTGGGCAACGTGCGCAGCGCCACCCCCGGCCAGCCAGTGCACGCGATCAACACGCAGCCGTTTGCGGTTGATCGTGTGGCCATGACGCACAACGGCTATCTCTCCGGACTTGCCCAGGGAGGACGCGGCCGCATCCTCTCCAACCTGTCGGATGTCGTGCAGTCTCAGCTCAACGGCACAACGGATTCGGAGTACCTGTTCGCGCTGCTGCGGCAAGCCCGCCTGGACGGCGCGCCCGACTTGGCAACAGCGCTGGCCGCGGCCCTGCGCATCGCCACACAGTGCACCGCCGGGCAGGCGGCACTGCTGAACGTCTGCGTCTCCGATGGCGAACAGCTGGTCTTCAGTCGCCATGCCGTGGAGCGCCCCTGCCCCAGCCTCTACCTGAACCGGTCGCACGCCGGGTCACCCGGCGCACAGTGGCTGGCGTCGGAACGATTCGATGACGACGCCGGCTGGGCCGAAGTCGCGCCGCATACCATCACCACACTGGCGGCAGATCAACCACCGCGCACGGTGCCGATCGAATGGGCCGCCTGAGCCGATCAAGGCTTGCGGCAGCACCGGAACCGCCGTTCGAGAGGCAACATGAGTGTTTTTCATCAAGGCCGCATCTGTGTTGAACTGACGCTGCCGCCACGGCGCGGCATCCGGAACGAGACGATCAGGACAAACCCAGGATGGACTCGGTGAGCCACACAACCTGCGGTCGATCCACGCCGGCGTGGTCTTTGTCGTCGACCGTGCGGCGTGTGGATGTCAGGTCTTCTGTTGGGTACCGCATGCCCGCTACGGAATTGAGCGCAGCTCACGAATGCCGCGCAGCATCACGGTGAGCGCCGTGGCCCATATACGGTCGGGTGGCGTACCGACCAGCGTCCCCCACCCCCGCCTGCAAACACTCCGCATGGCCTGCCGGCGAGTGCTAGAGGCTGCTCCGGTTCATGCAATCCATGAGCAGCTGCATCCGCAGCTAAGCCCGAGCGCCTGGCATGTTGGCCATACGCATTTTGTCGAAGCGCTCTGGTTGCGCTCACGCCTGCTGGAGGATGGGGCTGACCTCCTGCCGCTGGAGGCGCTTTATCTGCCTGAACAGTGCCCCAAGGCGGAGCGCGGTGGCCGGCTACCAGATCTACGGGCGCTCAGTCAGTGGTGTGACGCGATGAGCGAGCAGGCCGACGCCGCATGGATACAGGCAGCGGGTCGCTGGTCCCACCACGGCATGATTTCCAGTGGTTATCTGCTTGGCTTCGTCACCCAGCACTATGCGCAGCATCTGGAAATCTTGCGCATGGTGCAGCAGGTCGCAGCCGCCGCCGCGGCGACCGATCTCGGTAGCCACACCGCATTGCAGGCCGAGGCGCCCTCAGAATGCTGGCAACACCTGCCCGGCCGACACATCGAAGTCGGCGACCTGCCGAACTCACCCGCGCCATACGACAACGAACTGGGCCACCATCGTGTCGAGTTGCCCGGCTTCGACATCGCCCGGATGCCGGTCAGCAACGGTCAATGGCTGGCCTTCATGCTGGCCGGCGGATACGAACGCGCCGAGCTCTGGAGCCAGGCGGGCTGGGTCTGGCGGCAACAGCTGGGGACGGCGGCGCCGTTTCATTGGCGAAAGAGGCCTGACGGGTGGTTCGCTGTGTTGCCGCAGGGAGGGCTGCAGTCGCTGCGCAGCGACGAGCCGGTGTACGGCATCTGCCATCACGAGGCCAGCGCCTTCGCCTGCTGGCGCCGTGCGCGGCTGCCGCATGAACTGGAGTGGCTGACCGCCCGCCGCGAACGACAGCTCGACGCCGCAGGGAAGGTCTGGGAGTGGTGCGCCAACGCTCTTTACCCCTACCCCGGATTTCGCGCCTTCCCCTACCCCGGCTACACCCTGCCCTGGTGCGATGGCGGGCACTACGTGCTGAAGGGCGGGTCGCGCTGGACCGAACCGGAAATCCGGCGCGACAGCTTCCGCAACTTCTACACCGCCGACATGCGGCATATCTTCGCCGGACTGCGTCTGGCGCGATAAGTGACCGATCTGCGTGCGAATTGCGCCGATCGCCGCACATCGACAGAATAGCGCGCCTGTTCGGGGAAGCTCTTCAATCATGTACAACCCGCTGGACCCACCGTCCACCGACTTTAACCGCGCGCATCCGCCCGCGACCGACATCGAACCCATCGTCAAAGCGGCACTGGCTGAGGATGTCGGTGATGGCGACCGCACCGCGGCGCTGGTCGATGAATCGGCCCATGCGACCGCTTCAGTGATCAGCCGCGAATCGGCCGTGCTATGCGGAGCCGCCTGGTTTACCGCCGTTTATGCGGAGCTGGACCCGGCCGTGGATCTGACCTGGCTGGCAAAGGACGGTGACTATGTTCGTCCGGATCAGGAGCTCGTGCGGCTGACCGGCCCGGCCCGATCGATTCTCACCGGGGAACGCACGGCGCTGAACTTCATGCAGTTGCTGTCGGGCACCGCGACCCAAACCCGCCGCTTCGTGGAACGCGTCAAGGGCACGAAGGCGCAAATCGTGGACACGCGCAAGACGCTGCCGGGCCTGCGCACGGCGCAGAAGTACGCGGTGCGCTGCGGCGGCGGCGTGAATCACCGCTTCGGCCTTTACGACGCGGTAATGGTGAAGGAAAACCATGTTGCCGCGGCTGGCGGCCTGGGTGCGGCGATCCATCAGGCCCGAATGACCTACGCCAAGGTGCCGGTCATCGCCGAGGCCGAATCCATCGGTGATGTCGAGGAAGCGCTCAAGTGCCCTGCGCCACCGGACATCCTGTTGCTGGACGATTTCGAGACCCACCTGCTCGCCCGTGCGGTGAACATGGTGGGTCAGCACAGCCGACACGCGCACAACAAGGTATTGGTCGAGGCCTCGGGGGGCATTGATCAAGGCAATGTGCGGGATGTGGCCGACACCGGCGTTGACCGCATTTCCATCGGCGGGCTGACCAAGCACGTGAACGCGGTGGATCTATCCATGCGTTTTGGCGGCATCTAACCTGCTGCGATTCTTGCGTGCCGTCCCGGCGTCCGCCCACCGCAACGAGAACTCTCCATGGAAGCCGTCGTCGGCCTGCTCAATGATCTGATCTGGAGCCGTGCGCTCATCGCGCTTTGTCTCGGCGCCGGACTATATTTTTCAATAAGAACCCGTTTCATGCAGGTCCGCGGGCTCGGCGAGATGCTGCGTCTGCTGCTCGACGGCAAGGAATCCAAGGCCGGCGTCTCGTCGTTTCAGGCGCTGGCCATGTCGCTGTCCGGCCGCGTCGGCACCGGCAATATCGCAGGGGTGGCCACCGCCATCACCTTCGGCGGGCCGGGCGCTGTGTTCTGGATGTGGGTCGTGGCCTTTCTTGGCGCATCCACGGCCTATGTGGAATCCACACTGGCGCAGATCTATAAGGAAAAGGACGACAAGGGGCAGTACCGCGGTGGTCCGGCGTACTACATCGAAAAGGCCATGGGGCAGCGCTGGTACGCGTGGATCTTCGCGCTGGCCACGGTGATCGCGACCGGCTTTCTGTTACCCGGCGTGCAGGCCAACAGCATCGCGATCAGCATGACCGAAGCCTGGGGTATCGCCCCCACCGTGACGGCTGCGGGGCTGGTCGTGGGGCTGGGCATGATCATTTTCGGCGGCGTGCACCGCATCGCCCATTTCACCCAGTTGGTCGTGCCGTTCATGGCGCTGGCCTACATGCTGGTCGCGCTGGTCATCCTGTTCCTGAACATCGGCAAGCTTCCCGAGGTGGTTGGCCTGATCCTGGGTTCGGCCTTCGGCACCGAGGCGGCATTCGGTGCGGTGCTGGGGCTGGCCGTGGAATGGGGCGTCAAGCGCGGTATCTACTCCAACGAGGCCGGTCAGGGCACGGGGCCGCACCCGGCGGCGGCGGCGGAGGTTTCGCACCCCGCCAAACAAGGCTACGTGCAGGCGTTTTCCGTGTATGTGGACACGCTGCTGGTCTGCTCGGCCACGGCGTTCATGATCCTGTCGACCGGGCTCTACAACGTCATGGATGGCGCAGGCAACGCCATCGTCGAGGCGCTACCGGGCGTCGAGGCCGGGCCGGGCTACACCCAGGCTGCCGTGGAGTCCTTTCTGCCCGGCTGGGGCGCAGGCTTCGTCGCGGTGGCGCTGCTGTTCTTCGCGTTCACGACCATCGTCGCCTATTACTACATGGCCGAGACCAACATCGCCTACATCAATCGCCGGGTGCAACGGCCGTGGATGATTCTGCTGCTGCGCCTGGGCATCCTCGCGGCGGTGACCTACGGCACCGTCCGCAGCGCTGGCCTGGCCTGGGCGCTGGGTGATATTGGCGTGGGGCTGATGGCCTGGCTGAACATCGTCGCGATTCTGATCATCCAGCGGCCGGCACTGAAGGCCTTGAAAGACTACGAAACCCAGAAGAAGGCCGGCAAGGAGCCAGTGTTCGACCCTGACGCGCTGGAAATCAAGAACGCGGACTTCTGGCGCAAGTCCTAGGGGAGCTCTGCGCGCAGCCGCGCAAACGCAGCCTGCAGGTCGGTCACCAGATCATCGACGGCCTCCAGGCCAATGTGCAGCCGGATCAGCGTGCCCGAGCGCTCCCAGGGTGTTGCCGAGCGCAGCGGTCGCGGGTCGGTGGGCAGCACCAGACTCTCAAAACCGCCCCAGCTGTAACCAAGCGCGAACAGATCCATGCCATCGACGAAGCGGGCGAGTTGCTGCTCGCTCAACGCGGGTAGCCGGATCGCCAGCAGGCCGCAGCCGCCGACGAAATCACGGGCCCAAAGCGCATGATGGCGATCGCCTGGCCAGGGCGGAAAGAGAATCTCCTGCACCTCTTCCTGCCGGTTCAGCCAATCGCAAATCGCCAGCGCCGATTCGGTGTGCTGGTCCAGGCGGACGGCGAGAGTCCGCAACCCTCGCAAAGCCAGTGCGCAATCGTCCGGTGACACGCTGTGTCCCAAGGCCATGCTGATCTCGCGCAGCCGTTGCAGTGCTTCGCCGGAGGCCGAGACCAGCCCCAGCATGGCGTCGGAATGCCCGACGAGATACTTGGTCGCGGCGTGGACGACCAGATCGACACCATGGGCACGCGCATCAAAGCCCAGCGCGGTGGCCCAGGTGTTGTCCAGCGCGGTGACACAGCCCGCAGCATGAGCCGCCCTGCAAATCGCGGGCACGTCACAGAGCTCGAAGGTGACCGAGCCGGGCGACTCCAGATACACCAGACGGGTGCGCTCGCCGATCAGATCCGAGACCGCCGCACCCACGGCCGGGTCGAAGTATCGCGTGGTGACGCCCATGCGGCTTAGCCAGTCATCGCAGGTTTTGCGCGTCGGCCAGTAAACGTTGTCGGTGATCAGCACTTCGTCACCAGCCGACACCTGCGACAGGATTGCCAGCACGCAAGCCGCGAGCCCCGACGGCACCGCCACCGCTCCCTCAGCGCCGTCCAGATCGGCCACGGCCGCTTCCAGATCGTGCCGGTTATGCGTGCCGAAGCGTCCGTAGAACACCCCATCGAGCGGACGCGCCGTGGCCGCGCGCAGCGCCGCTAGTGACGGAAAGACAACGGTGGAGGTCCGCCCGACCGGTGTATTGACCAGCCCGCCGTCACGGCTGGGGTTGCGCCCAAGGTGCGCCAGGCGGGTGCGTGGATGCTTGTTCAAGCGAATCGTCCTGCGGCTGCGAATCGACACTTCGTATAGTACGTGTCCGCCCGACCGAGTCCGCCCCATGCCCGCCTCTATCGACGACATGTTGATCTCGCTGGTCGACGGACTGATCGCCACGCTTCCGCGATCACGTCCATCCCTGCACAGGCTGCAGCAGGCCCGCATCATTTCCCACCGGGGTGAGCGCCCTGGCCAACAGGTCCGAGAAAATACGTACGCCGCCTTCGACCCCTTGGTCGGCTCCAATGTCTGGGGTCTGGAATTCGACATCCGCTACACCGCCGACGGCGTACCTGTGATCTACCACGATGCCGACCTGCGACGCCTGCATGGCCGCCCGGAACGGCTGGCCGAACTGTCGAGCGGGCAATTGCAACAGCTCGCTCCGGACATTCCACACGCGCAGCAGTTCGTCGAGCGATACCGAACGCACTTCCATCTCATGGTGGAAATCAAGGACGAGCACTACGCCGACTCACCGCGCTATGCGCAGCGGCTAATGGACGTGTTCGACGGCTTGCGCCCAGGCCGGGACTACCACTTGATGAGCCTGGACCCACCCGTGCTCGATCGATTTGACGCCGTTCCGGAAGCCGCCAAGATCAGCATCGCCCGCTTCAACCTGCGGGAAATCAGCGACCATGTGCTGGCCCGCGGACAAGCGGCCATCGGCTCGCACTATGCGCTGCTGGGCGCTACACGAGCCGCCCGGCATCTCAATGAGAAGCAGGAGCTGGCCGTGGGCTTTCCCCGCTCGCGCAACAGCCTGTTTCGGGAAATCAGCCGTGGGGCAAACTGGATTTTCACCAATCACGCACTGGGCATGCAAAACCATCTGGAAGCCGCGATCGCGGATGCGACCGATGGTTAGCAGCGGTCGAATACCGTGGTTATGATCGGCGTCAGGGGCCATGGCCTCGACGCCGTGCTTCGCGAGTCCATAAAGGGGGAAGACCGATGAAACGATATGTTCTGGGCAGCCTGCTGGCCGCCGCGGCGATGTTTGTCTGGGGTGCGGTGTTCTGGATGAGTCCGATACCGATGAGTGTGATGAAAACCTCGTCGGACGACGCCGCGCTGGGCCAGGCGCTCAACAGCTATATTCCGGAAACCGGCACATATTTCGTGCCCGGCATGTCGGAGGACCACGCGGCCATGGAGCGCCTACACGAAGCCGGTCCCGTCGCCATGATCCACATCGAACGCGAAGGCAGCCCTGCCATGGACCCCAAGGTGTTCATCAAGGGCTACATCCACCTGGTGGGCGTTGCCCTGCTGTCGGGCTGGCTGCTGTCGCTGGCTCTGCCGTCGCTGGGCGGCTACGCCAGCCGGGTGGGATTCGTGCTGCTGCTCGGCGTGACGGCCAGCTTCGCCTACGATCTCGGCAGCACCGTCTGGTGGCCGATCCAGACCGGTTGGGCTTTGGTGGGAGTGCTGTACAACGTCGTCAACTGGACGATTGCGGGCCTCGTCCTCGCCGCGTTCTTCAAGCCTGACAGCAGCGCTAGCGCAACGACTTGACCGGGTCCGCCGCGCGTCGCGTCGGCGCCCCGGCAGTTCTCAATATCACGCAGCGCTGGGCACACACCGGTGATGTGCTCCGGCTGTGCGCCCTTACGCGTCGGCGGTCAGAAAGTCGATAACCAGGGCATTGAACGCGTCGGCACGATCCATTGGGGTGCCATGCCGGCTGCCGTCAAAAACCTTCAGTCGCGCGCCGGGAATGCCGGCGACCATGCGCTGCGTCTCGTGCAAGGGAAAGTAATCGTGCTCGGCAGCGACGACGAGGGTTCGCGCCTGAATACGCGGTAGTCGGCCCCAGATCGACCATCGCCCCAGCGCCATCAGGCTGCGGAGGTAGACCGGCCGAGAGCCTTGGGCAAAATGGTCACGCATGGTCTTGCGGAGATCCTGCTGGTCATCATGCGGGAACAGCCGGAATGCGATCAGCGATGCCAGCGGTTGGACACCGAGGACGCCAACCAACCCGATGCGGGCGACCGCCTCAAGCATTTTCTTCGGCGTCACGGGCCGGAATCCCGCTGTGCTGTTGCAGATGACCAGTGCGCGGACGCGTTCCGGCGCCAGCAGCGCCATGCTCTGCGCCACCGCGCCACCCATGCTGTGCCCCAGCACATTGCATTGGTCCACACCCAGCACGTCGAGCAGCCGTAGCAGACGCCGCGCCTGGGCAAAAATGCCGTACTCCCCATTGGGGTCGCTGCCGCCGTGGCCGACCAGATCGGGCGCGATGCAGCGAAACTGCGCCGATAGCGTCGGCACCTGAGTGAACCAGTCCGCCTGGCTCGCACCCAGGCCGTGAATCAGCAACAACGCAGGGCCACTACCGGCCTCGGTGTAGTGACAGCGACACCCATCGATGGAAATGGTCGGCATCGCGCGTGATTCAGCCGGCCGCGGCGACCGGGATCAGAGCGCGTCCCCTGCCCGGGCCTGTTGGCGCGCAAACGGTGCATCGGCCGCCATGACGCAAAGGCAATGCGAGGCCATGCCCTGCGCCTGGCCGGAGGAAATCTGTTCCAGCCACTGCAAATCGCCATTGGCGCGATTGACGTGTGCCGCTCCCCCGCCGAAGTACCCGAGCACCCCACGGGCCAGGTCGAACTGATTGAGCGACTGGGTGAACGGCGCGAGGAAGGCAAAGCTGAACTCACGCGGCGGGCTGAGGTAGCGCACGGCAGGGTTCTCCGCATCCAGCCCGGCTGCCTGCGCCGCCGCCGTCACGGCCTGTTCGAATCCGCCAATCTCGTCGACCAGACCCAGCTGCGCAGCATCCAACCCGCTCCATACACGGCCCTGCGCAATTTCGTGCACGCGCTCGCGCTCCATGTCCCGCCCGTCCGCCACATAACCGACGAACTGCTGATAATCCTTGGAGATGATCAGTTCGATTAACCGATGCACCGTCTCGCTCAGCGGCCGGTCCGCCCGCACCGCGCCGGCCAGCGGCGTGGTGCCCACGCCATCGGTGGTTACGCCGATTTTCTCCAGCGTGTTCTCGAAAGTCGGAAAGATGCCGAATACCCCGATGGAGCCGGTGATCGTCGTGTCATGGGCGAAGATGCGGTCAGCGGGCGCAGAGATCCAATACCCGCCGGAGGCGGCCAGCGTGGACATCGAAACCACAACCGGCTTGCCGGCCTCCTGCACTTGCAGCACGGCGCGGCGAATCTGTTCCGATGGGTAAATGCCGCCGCCAGGTGAATCCACACGCAACACCACGGCGGCCACGTTGTCGTCATCGCGGGCATCCAGCAACAAATCGGAAACCGTGTCTCCGCCGGCGGTGCCCTCCGAGCTCTCGCCCGGAACGATGGAGCCCTGCACGGTCACGACCGCCACCTGCTGCGAGCTGCTCGGGTTCTTGCGAACAGCCTTCAGGTAGCGACGGAAGTCGATCTGCCGGAAGCTTTCATGCTCGTCGGCCATGCCCACGGTGCTGCCGATACGCTCACGCACCGCCTGCAACGGCATCAACTCATCGATCAGCTCGGATGCCAGCGCGACCTGCGCCGGGTCGCCCTCGGCTTCGTCCAGCCGATCGACAAACTGCTCGACATAATTGTTGACCGCCTCGGTGGAGATGCCGCGGCCCGCGGCAACGTCACCGACGTACTTGCCCCAAAGCGTATCCAGCCAGGCCCGATTGGCCTCGCGAGCGGCATCGGACATGTCACTGCGCTGAAACGGCTCCACCGCCGACTTGTACTCACCGGCCTGAAACACGTGCATGTTGATGCCGAGCTTGTCGAGCAGTCCGGGGTAATAGTTGCTGTAGACCGCGTAGCCTTCCAGGAAGACCATGCCCATGGGGTCCATCAGTACTTCGTCGGCCTGCGACGCCAAATAGTAGGCCCGCTGGGTGTAGGCCGGCGCATAGGCGACAACGCGTTTGCCGCTTTCCTTGAAACGGTTGATCGCCACCCGAAGTTCTTCGAGCTGGGCAGGACCGGCATAGGCCAGCGCATCCAACCACAACACCGCCATGCGGATGCGGCTGTCGTCTCGCGCGTACTCCAGCGCGTCGGTCAGATCACGCAGTTCCGTCTGCATCGGCCCATCGCCGGCCAGTTCGCTGAAAAACTGTTCGGTGGGGTCGCGATCATTCTGCTCGACGACCATGCCTGCCGGATGCCACACCAAGGCCACGTTGTCCTGCACGGTGACCGGCGCGCCGCCTTTCATGCCCATGTAGATCAACCCAACCACGATCAACACGCTCAGGATCACGACCAGCTTGTAGATGACGGAGAAAAGGGTCCAAATGGCGCCGAAGAATCGGCGCAGAAGATTCGGGGATTTGGCCATGAAGAGCGTTCTCTAGTGCGATTCGAGCATCCTAAGCGATTCGGCCAGAACCGGCATCGCCTGAATGCCTGATTACGAGGATGAAGCGTGATAGGTGATCCGATAGATCACGCCAGCGTGGTCATCCGAGACCAGCAAACTGCCATCGGGGAGCTGTAGCAAGTCCACCGGACGGCCCCAGGCCTTCTGGCCCTGCAACCAACCAGATGCATACGGAGCGTAATGGGTCGCAGAGGAGCCATCCAGGGTCACCCGCGTCAGCCGGTAGCCGATCTTGTTGCTGCGATTCCAGGAGCCATGTTCGGCGATGAGCACCTGCCCCCGGTATTCGGCTGGAAACATCATGCCGGTGTAAAAAATCATGCCCAGCGGGGCGACATGCGGCCCAAGCTTCTGAACCGGAGCCACATAGTCAGCGCAGTCGCGGTTCTTGCCGAACTCCGGGTCAGGCACCTCGCCGCCGTGGCAGTAAGGGAAACCGAAATGCTGACCGGCCTCGGTTGCCCGGTTCAGCTCACCCGGCGGCAGGTCATCGCCCAGCCAATCCCGCCCGTTGTCGGTGAACCACAGATCGTCGGTCTCCGGATGCCAGGTGAATCCCACCGAATTGCGCACCCCGCGCGCATAGACCTCGAAGCCACTGCCATCGGGCTTGAGCCTTGCGATGCTGGAGAACGGATCGCTCTCGTCGCAGACATTGCAGGGCGCACCAATCGCGACATAGAGCCAGCCATCTGGCCCCACGTCCATGAAGCGCCAGCCGTGATGGGCTTCGCCGGGCAACTCGGCGTAAATCACCTCGGGCTTGGGCGGGTTCTGCAGTCGCTGGTCGATGTTCCGCAAGCGACTGATGCGCTCGTTCTCGGCGATGTAGAGATCGCCCTGGTACCAAACCACACCGTTGGGCATGTCCAGGCCCTTGGCGACGATCGTCTGGCGGTCGGCGCGGCCGTCACCATCCGTGTCTTGCAGGGCGTAGACCACGTCTTCACGTCGCGTACCGACGTAGATCACGCCGCCGTTGCTACGTGTGAGCGAACGCGCATTCGGCACGTCGTCGGCGTACAGCGCGATCGAGAACCCGGGCGGCAGCTCAATCTGGTCCAGTCGGCTTTCAACACCCGCAGCCAGCGCCGGTGACGCGCCTGCGGCCATCGCGACGACGCACAGAGTCCAAATACGCATAACAATCGATCCTTGTGAATTCATGTCTTGAGCATGGTCCGGGCAACCCCCACTGTTCCGCCCAGGCTGCGGGGGCGATTAAACTCCTGCGCCCGCACCGCGTTTTTCGCGGAAGCCACCGACCGCAGCAGCAGAGGTTGTCATGAGCGTACTCGTCGGCCGCAAGGCCCCGGATTTCACCGCCGCCGCCGTGCTGCCCGATGGCAGCATCCAGGATGACTTCAGGCTCTCCGACTACGCCGGCCAATACCGCGTGCTGTTCTTCTGGCCGCTGGACTTCACCTTCGTCTGTCCGTCGGAGATCATCGCCCATGATCACCGCGTCAAGACCTTTGCCGAGCGCGGTGTTCAGGTGATCGGCGTGTCCATCGATTCCCAGTTCACGCATTTTGCCTGGCGTAACACACCTACTGACAAGGGTGGCATCGGAGAGGTTCAGTTTCCGATGGTGGCCGATGTGAATCACGAAATCACCGCGGCCTATGGCATTGCGCATCCGACCGACTCCGTGGCGCTGCGCGCCTCCTTCCTGATCGACCGCGGTGGCATGGTCCAGCATCAGGTCGTCAACAACCTGCCGCTGGGCCGGGATGTGGATGAAATGGTGCGCCTCGTCGATGCGCTGCAGTTCACCGAGGAACACGGCGAGGTCTGTCCGGCGGGCTGGCGCAAGGGCCAGCAAGGCATGAAGGCGGACGCCGGTGGCGTCGCCGAGTATCTGAAATCACATGCGGATTCGTTGTAGACCAACGACTCCGGTGCAACGAATCCGACTACAGAGGCACCCATGAGCGAAGCCAAACACCATCGACTGATCATTCTCGGCTCCGGCCCAGCCGGCTATACGGCGGCGGTGTATGCCGCCCGCGCCAATCTGAATCCGGTGGTGATCACCGGCATGCAGGCCGGCGGACAGCTGACCACAACCACCGATGTCGATAACTGGCCCGGTGATGTCGAGGGATTGCAAGGTCCGGCGCTGATGGAGCGCATGCAGAAACATGCCGAGCGCTTCGATACCCAGATCGTGTTCGATCACATCAACACGGTGAAGCTGGATGCGCGGCCGTTCGTGCTCACAGGCGACAGCGCCACCTACAGCTGCGATGCCCTGATTATCGCCACCGGTGCATCGGCGCGTTATCTGGGCCTGGCATCCGAAGAGGCCTTCATGGGCAAGGGCGTATCGGCCTGCGCCACCTGCGACGGCTTCTTCTACCGCGGCCAGAAGGTCGCGGTGATTGGCGGCGGCAACACGGCGCTGGAGGAGGCGTTGTATCTGTCGAACATCGCCGAACACGTGACGATGGTCCATCGCCGTGGCGAATTCCGTGGCGAAAAGATCCTTCAGGACAAGGTCAAGGAAAAGGCCGAGAACGGCAACATCAGCCTCGAGTGGCACCACGAACTCGAGGAGGTCGTCGGGGACGACATGGGCGTCAACGGCATTCGCGTGCGTGACAACCGCTCGGACGATATCAAGCAAATCGACGTGACCGGCTGCTTCATCGCCATTGGCCACACGCCGAACACCGACATCTTCAAGGGTCAGCTGGACATGAATGGCGGTTACATCAAGGTGCGCAGCGGCCTCGAAGGCAACGCCACCGCCACGACGGTACCTGGCGTGTTCGCGGCCGGCGATGTCATGGACCATGTCTACCGCCAGGCAGTGACCTCAGCCGGCTCCGGCTGCATGGCGGCACTGGATGCCGAGCGGTATCTGGACCACCTCGCGGCCACGCAGGAAACAGCCGAGACGGGGACAACCGCCGCACTCTGAGGTCTCGGTCCATGGCCGAACAGGAAGGTGTCATCCAGTACCGGCTGGACTACCACCCAGCCGGTGCCCCGGCCGAATCACCCGACTTTGCCGCCTTGCGGGCGTGGCGTGATGTTCTGCACCGCCTCGGCCTGGTCGGCCAGCAACCCGATCGCTACGATGGCTACGGCTTCGGCAATGTCAGTCTGCGGCGACCCGCGGGGTTTCTGATCAGCGGAACGCAGACCGGCCTGCCAGTGCGTCTGGCGCCGCAGGGCTACGCCGAGGTGACGCGCTGCAATGTCGCTGCCAATCACATCATTGCCAACGGCCCGGTGAAACCGTCTTCCGAAGCCCTGACCCATGGCGCGGTCTACGCGGTCGATGAACGCATCGGGGCCGTGCTGCACGCGCACTCGCCGGAGATCTGGCACCACGGGCCACGCTATCCCGCCACGGCGGCGGATGTGCCCTACGGCACGCCAGCGATGGCGCAGGCAGTCGCGCAGCTTTATCGCGACAGCGACCTTCCCGAGATTGGGCTGTTCACCATGCGCGGACACACGGATGGCGTCGTCGCCTTTGGCGCCACGGCTGAACAGGCCGGTCAGCGACTGGTCGCAGCGCTGGCCCGGTCGCTGGTATCCGTCTGATCGGGTTCGGTGGTCGTCAGGTGCCGGTCGAGGAAGCGAATGGCTGCATCCTCGGCCCCGCCACCGAACGCGAACATGGTGACGTGTTCGCGCAGGTGGTGGATATAAAGCTCGGCGTTGATATCGGCCTGTCGCATGGCCTCAAAGGCGGCCTTGGCGTAGCGCGGCCGCACCAGATAGTCGAGGCCGCCGTGGTACAGAAAACTGGGCGGATCATCATCGCTGATCAGCGTGACCGGAGAAGCCTGGACGTAGAGCGGATCGCCAGCATCATCCGTCCCGAGAAAATCGGGCACCAGTGATCCAGACGCATAGTCCCGTAAATCCATCGGCGCGCCACCGAGCACCAACGCCTGGAGCCTCGTACCTGGCTCAAACAGACCATCGCCAGGGCTGAGCAAGCCCACCATGGCCGCCAGATGCGCACCTGACGAATAGCCGTAAGCCGCTACCTGGTCGATGTTGAGATCAAAGGTGTCGGCGTGTCGGCGCAACCAGCGCACCGCCTGTTGCACGTCCCGAACCTGCGCAGGAAACCTGTACTGCGGCGCGAATCGGTAGCTGACATTGAAGACAACATAGCCATGGCGTGCCAGCTTGTGCGCAAGCTCATCCATGTCGGCACGGCTGCGGCGCGTCCAGCCGCCGCCGTGAATGAGGACGATGCCTGGCCGTATCCCCGCGCCAATGGGGCGGTAAATATCCCCGGCCAGCGGCGCCGGCCAGTCAACCGGCACGTAGCCCTGATCACGGGTCACCTCGACATCAAAGTCCGGTGACGCGGCAGCCCCCGCACCGTCAGGTTGCGACCGGTGGGTCACACAGGCGGTGAGCACCAGCGTCGCGGCGACAATCAGAAATCTGCGCATGCCTGATGATTCGGGCATGCCGGCCCTTTGGATGCCGCGCGGAAGGCGCCGCGGCTTATCGCGGCATGTCGCGCCGGTCGGAAAAATTGATCAGGCCGCGCACGACACGGTAGATGTACCAGATCGCCAGCACAGCGTAGATCAGGAACCCCACGCCGACGATCATCAGCACGGTGGAGATCACCGTCCACAGCAACCCCCACCAGAAGCTGCGCAGCAGCCAGCTATGGTGGCTGCGGATGAATTCGCTGCCGGTCTCGTTGATCTTGATGTGGTTGACGATCACGCCCGCGATCGCCGTCAGGCCGTTGAACGGAGCCAGTGCGTAGAGCACATAGGCGATCAAAAGCGTGTTGCGATCGGTGTCCGTACCGTGGTCCATTCAGTTGCTACCCGTCACATCGAGGCACCAGTGTAAGCGCCCAGCCCGGGGGGAAACCATCACCTGGAATAAACGAGGCCACGGTGTGCGCGATTTGCCATACCCCTGCCCCGCCTCGTAGGGACATTCGATCCCAATAACATCAAGGACGATGGATATGAAGATCTGGACCACCACGCTGCTCGCCGCCACGCTCCTCGGCACGCTGACCGCCTGCCAGGACAGCGCAACGCAGGAACCCGACGATGACAAGGTCGATGCCTTCGAACTGGAAGTCGATGGTGACAAGGTCAAGGTCAAGGCCGAGGAAGATGCCGACGATGACGACGGCTGAACACCGGTCGAACCGACACTGATCGACGCCGTACCGGCCGGTTTGCATCCGGATATAGCACGCTGATGCAACCTGCCGGGCGCGCCACGGTCTGAAACCACGACACTGCAAGCTGCGCGGCGGGGGCCGGGACTCTGCGGCTTGTGGGCACACTCAAACCCGCAGGAGCCATGTCTCTACCCCGCCACATTGCAACGATTGTTCTCACTCTGACCTGGCTGGCGCTACCGATCGCAAGCCAGGCGGCCCTCCCACCGGCCGAGTCCAGCCCGCCGATCGAGCGGTCGCCCGCCGCAACGGAACAAGGCACAGCACTCGCCACGTTGTCGATCAAAGTCGGCGACGAAATCATCCCCTATCCGGTATTTGCGATTTACCTGATGCCGGGCGAACGCCGGTCGATCGAGCCGGTGCTGGAAACCCAGACCAGCCGATTCGAGGTGGCTGCCGCCGGCGGTACGCTCGAATCCGTCGATTCTCAGTTACTCGGGGATGGCGAACAGGCCTGGCTTTGGACCGCGCCTGACACGCCTGGGGTTTACCCGCTCACCGTCCGTCGCAGCGATGACTCCGTGATGATGACCGTCCATGCCTTTGTCATGACCCCCGCCAGCGATGTCATCAACGGCCGCCTGAATGGCTACCGGCTTGGCGGCTACCCACAGCAGGCGTTGCGTGGTCAGGCCATTTACGACCCGCCGGAGGGTTTCGTGGAGGTCACCGACGCCAACCGCGACACACGCATCTCGCCGCATTTCACCCTGGGCGAGTTCGTGGCCAAGCAACGCTCCGACTACCCGAAATACGTCGCCCTGCGCGAGCGCCTGTTGCTGAAGCTGGAAATGATCGTCGAGCAACTCGCGGAGGCCGGTTACCAGGCCTCCGGGCTGCACATCATGAGCGGGTTCAGAACGCCCTGGTACAACGCCTCAATCGGCAACGTGCCCTATAGCCGGCACGTCTGGGGCGGAGCGGCGGACATCTTTGTCGATGAAGCCCCCAAAGACGGCGTGATGGATGACCTCAACGGCGACGGCCGCATCGATGTCGCTGATGCCCGGGTGATCTACAACCTGATCGAAACGCTGTCCCAGGAACGCTGGTACCAACCCTTCGTGGGCGGCATGGGCCTGTACGGCCCCAAACCAGGCGTGCGCGGACCGTTCGTGCATGTCGATGTTCGCGGGTTCCGGGCGCGCTGGTGATAGCCAGCCGCCATGTGCTGAAGATCAAACAGGCAGCGGGGGCTGCACCAAAGGGAGTGACCATGACAGGCCAGACCAGGACGTATATCACCCGTGGACTCATCGCAGCGCTGCTCCTGCTGACGACACTCAGCGGCTGCGGCCCGGATACCCAGGACGCACGCAAGACATTCGGCGCCGCCTTGCAAGCCGAGATCGGTGAGAATCACCCGCCGGTAACGGACTATTACAGCCAACGCGATTTCAAACCGGTGTGGGTGTCGCTGGACACCTCGCTCTTCGGCAGCCCATCGACCACGCAGGCACTGGAGGAATTGATCGACGCCGTGCAGCAGGCCGATTCACATGGCCTGCTGCAGGACAATTACTCGCTGGATGCGCTGCAGGCTCTTCATGACGCCCCACCAGCGTCACCAGAGGCGGCTGCGGCCGGCGAGTGGCGGGCCATGCAGAGCTATCTGCAGTACGCGCAGGATTTCGCTCAGGGACGCTATTCGCAGGCCTCGGCGGACAATGCCTGGTTCATCCCCAAGCCGCCATTTGACCACGGCAGCCAGCTGCGTCAGCTCGACGATTCGGGCGTGTCGGATTCCCTGCAAGACCTGCTGCCACAGACGGCGGAATACCGCCGCCTGCAACGCGCCCGCTCAAACATCGTGGACATCGTCGACGCCGGCGGATGGCCGACCGTTGATGCCGAGGGCCTGATTCAGCCGGGCGAGCATCACGCGGCGATTCCCGACCTGCGGCGCCGCCTGAGCATCTCGGGGGAACTCGACTCAGCCGAACCACAAGGCCCCGCCGCGGAGGATCCGACGCTCTACGACCCGCAAACCGTCGCTGCCTTCACGAAGTTTCAGCGCCGGCATGGGATCGCCGACGACGGCATCGTCGGCCAGGAAGCCCGACAGATGCTCAACTACCCGGCCAGCAAGCGGCTCGAACAAATCGACGCCAACCTCGAACGACTGCGCTGGCTCCCGCGTGATCTCGCCAACGACCGGATCATGGTCAACATTGCCGCCTACTGGCTCGTCGCCTACCGCGACGGCGAGGACCCACTGAACATGCCGGTCATCGTCGGCGAGGAGCAGAACCAGACACCGGCGTTTCACGACACCTTGGAGTTTCTTGAGATCAACCCGTACTGGACGGTGCCCAATTCCATCATCGTCAATGAGATGGCGGCAGAAGCGGCGCAAAACCCGACCTACTTCAGCGAACGAAACATGGTCGTTCAGGCGGACTGGCCGTTGGATTCCGAGGTGCTCGACCCCTCCGATATCGACTGGGACAATTACGCTGATCCCGATGCGAACTTTCCCAACGTGGTCCGGCAGCTACCGGGGCCGGACAATGCGCTGGGGAGGATCAAGTTCATGTTCCCCAACAAGTTCTCGATCTACCTGCACGACACGCCGGCACGGCATTTGTTCGAGAAGGCCGACCGGACATTCAGCCACGGCTGCATCCGCGTCGGTGACCCGATCGCATTGGCTGGCTTCGTGTTGAAAAACACTGATGGCTGGGACGCGGCACGGGTGGAAGAGACCATCGAGTCGCGCGAGATGACCCGCGTCGATCTGGCGGAAGCCGACCGCCTGCCGGTGTACATCTACTACAGCACCGCCTGGGTCGATGAGGACGACGTGCTGTACTTCAGGCCGGACCGCTACCAGCGTGATGCCAGCCTCATGCTGACACTGAAGGCGAGGCACAGCCCGGTTTCATCCGACGCGATCTCGGCGACCCCCGATATCTGAGCGCGCACCGGACGATCCAGCCGGATCGTCCGGTGCCTGTCAGCGGCGCCGCGGTGATTCAGCGAATCAGGCGGCGCCCTGCGAGGTGGCGTCATTGGAGGCCGCCGCTTCACGAAACACCCAGCGATTCAGCCGCTTGACGAAGGCCGCCGGGTCGGTGAGCTGGCTGCCCTCGGCCAATACGGCCTGCTCGTAGAGCATGCGCGCGAGATCGTCGAAATCGGTATCTGTCGACAGCTGCTTGAGATGCTCGAGGATCGGGTGCGCCGGATTCACTTCGAGGATGGGCTTGCTGCCAGGCATACCCGCTTCGCCCGCCTGCTTGAGCAGCTGCTCCAGATGCCGGGACATCGCGTTGTCGCCCACCACCAGACAGGCCGGCGACTCGGTCAATCGCTGCGACAGCCTCACGGACTCGACATCCTCACCCAGCGACTTGCCCAGGCGCTCGACCGTGTCCTTGTAAAGCGTCTCCAGCCGCGCCTGCTCGGCTTCTTCCTTGGGATCGGCCACGACCGACTTCAGGTCCGCCTCGCCACGCGCGACGGATACGAGTTCCTTGTCCTTGTATTCGGTCAGGTGGCCGACCACCCACTCATCCACGCGATCGGTGAGCAGCAGCACTTCGACATTCTTTTTGGCGAAACCTTCGATGTGCGGACTGGACTTGGCCGTGGCCAGATTCTCGGCGGTCAGGTAGTAGATCTTGTCCTGCCCTTCAGGCATCCGCTGAATGTAGGCATCCAGCGTGGTCACGGCATCGCCGTGGGTGCTGTGCCAGCGTGCCAGCCCGGCGATGCGCTCACGCTGGGCCGCCTCTTCGACCACCCCTTCCTTGATCACCGCGCCGAAGGTGTTCCAGAACTCCAGGTAGGTCTCGGCGTCATCTTTGGCCAGACCTTCGATCAGGTCCAGCGAACGCTTGGTGATCGCCGCCCGCAGCTTGTCGACGACACGGCTGGACTGCAGCAATTCTCGGGACACGTTCAGTGGCAGATCGTTGGAATCCACCACCCCGCGCACGAAGCGCAGCCAGGTCGGAAGCAGCTGCTTGGCGTCGTCCATGATGAACACGCGCTTCACGTATAGCTTCAGGCCGTGGTTGGACTCTCGATCCCAGAGATCAAAGGGCGCACGCTTGGGCAGGTAGATCAGTGACGTGTAGTCCTGATTGCCCTCGACACGGTTATGCGCCCAGCGCAGCGGGTCCTCGAAATCATGCACCACCGTCTTGTAGAACTCGGTGTACTCCTCGTCGGAAATCTCCGACTTCGGGCGCGTCCACAACGCCGAAGCGGTGTTGACGGTCTCCCACTCATCGGAGGGCTTGCCTTCATCATCGTTCTTGCGCATGCGCACCGGCAGCGCAATGTGATCGGAGTAGCGCTTGACGATATGACGTAGCCGCATCGGCTCCAGGAACTCGTCCTGATCGTCACGCAAATGCAGGATGATTTCGGTGCCGCGCGGCCGGCTGTCAATTTCGGCCATGGTGTAGCGACCTTCGCCGTCAGAGGTCCAACGCACGGCCTCATCGGTGCCGGCTCGCCGGGTGTTGACGGTGACGCGGTCGGCAACGATGAAGGCCGAGTAGAACCCCACACCGAACTGGCCGATCAATCCGGAATCCCTCTGCTGATCGCCAGACAGCTTTTCGAGGAAATTGCGTGTCCCGGAACGGGCGATGGTGCCGAGGTTCTCGATGACCTCGTCACGGCTCATGCCAACGCCGTTGTCGCGGATCGTGACGGTGCGCTGCTCGCTGCTGGTTTCGATCTCGATCCGCAGTTCCGGATCCTCTGCCAGCAGCGCATCGTCGGTCAGCGCCTCGTAGCGCAGCTTGTCAGCCGCATCCGATGCATTGGAGACCAGTTCCCGCAGGAAGATCTCCGGATTGGAATACAGCGAATGAATCATCAGGTGAAGCAGCTGCTTCACCTCGGTCTGGAATTCGAAAGATTGTGTCTCGCTCATGATGCCTCCCGGAAGTCGGGACGGAGATAAGGGTTAACGCGGAGAATTCAAGGCGTGCGTCTGCGCTTGATTCCCGGCAGGATGGTTTTCTGCTCACTCTGGATCACTGCTTGGCAGCCGACGAAGACAAGAGCGTCTCCACCGTGCCCGATCGCCGGGCGAACGGTGCGGACAGTGGCGAGGCAACCAAGAACGGTACCGCTCCGGCCTCGCGCCCCCTGCCCTGGCTTTGTCTGGCCGCGCTGGGCGTTGTGTTCGGAGACATCAGTACCAGCCCGCTTTACGCGCTACGCGAGTGTTTTAGCAGCGCTCTGGTCCATGTCCCCAGTCATCACGACGCCGTCCTGGGCGTGCTCTCGCTCATCCTTTGGTCGCTCATCGTGGTGATTTCAGTGAAGTACCTGCTGTGGGTGCTCCGCGCCGACAACCGGGGCGAAGGGGGCATTCTGGCCCTGCTCTCGCTGCTTGAAATACGCGGCGAAGCCCGCCGCAGGCCCTGGAACCGCGTGCTGTTGTTCTGCGGCACCTTCGGCGCGGCGCTGCTATATGGCGACGGCATGATCACGCCGGCCATCTCCGTGCTCAGCGCGGTCGAAGGCCTGGAGGTCGCCACCCCTGCTTTCGAACCCTGGGTGGTGCCGATTACCATCGCGATTCTCGTCGCCCTGTTTCTGTTCCAGCAGTTCGGTTCCGGGCGGGTGGGCATGGTGTTCGGCCCGATTGTGCTGTTGTGGCTGTTGACCCTGGGCGGTCTGGGCTTGCACGGCATTGCCCAGGCGCCGCAGGTTCTTCAGGCCTTTAACCCGGTCTGGGCATTGCAGTTCCTGTTCTCGGGCAGCCCCGTCGGGTTCGTCGTACTGGGCGCTGTGTTTCTGGTGGTGACCGGAGGCGAAGCCCTTTACGCGGACATCGGACACTTCGGCAAGCTGCCGATCCGCATCACCTGGTTCGTCGTCGTGCTGCCGTCTCTGATGCTCAACTACCTGGGCCAGGGTGCGTTGATGCTGGCTCGCGGTGGCTCGGTGGACCATCTGTTCTTCGAGCTCGCGCCGGAGTGGGCCGTCTACCCGCTGGTTGCGCTCGCGACGGCGGCCACGGTGATCGCGTCGCAGGCCATCATCACCGGCGCGTTCTCCCTCACCCGACAGGCGGTGCGGCTGGACGAATTCCCCCGGGTGCAGATTCTCCAGACCTCGGAATCCGAACGGGGTCAGGTGTATGTGCCGCTCGTCAACTGGCTGCTGATGATCGCGACCATTGGCCTGGTGCTGGTGTTCCGCCGCTCCGAGGCACTGGCCGGCGCATACGGCGTTGCGATTTCACTGACCATGGTGCTGACAACGGTGCTCATTGCCTTCGTCGCACTGCGCCGGTGGCGATGGAACCCCTGGCTGGTCGCCGCCATCACGGCGCCGCTGCTGGTAGTGGACGTCGGCTTCTTCGGCTCGACGCTGCTCAAGTTCGTCGATGGCGGCTGGCTGCCCATTGTCGTCGCCGCGCTTTTCTACCTGATGATGACTACCTGGGCGCGCGGTCGGCGCCTGCTGGCCCGGCAGGAGTCACGGGCCTCTCGCAGACCCGGCCGGTTCTTTGCGACGCTGGACCAGATGCAGCCGCACCGGGTTCAGGGTGTGGGCATCTTCGTCACGGCCTCGACCCGCGACGTGCCTGCCGTGGTCATCCACCACGTCGAGCACAATCAGGTGCTGTACGACACCGTGGTGCTGCTCACGGTGATCACGCGGCCGATCCCGCACGTGCCGCTGGATCAGCGGGTGCGAACGCGAACCCTGAACCAGGGCTTCATCCGGATCCGGCTGTCGTTCGGCTTCATGGACCCGCCCGACGTGCCACGCTCACTGCGTCATTGCCCCCATCTCGGCTTTGACGCCAGCGATGCGACCTACTACGTCACCCGGCGCACCGTACTCCCGACCGATCGCGTGCCGGGCATGCAGGTCTGGCGTGAACGCCTGTTCGTGCGCCTGCTTCGCAATGCGACGCTACCGACGACCGAATTCCGCCTGCCACCCGACCGGGTACTGGAGATCGGCCGACGCATCGAAATCTGACCCGCCGGGCTCAGCCTGTCGGTCAAACGCAAGAACGCCCAGCCGATCTCGATCAGCCAGGCGTTCTTGAACGGGCTTGCCTCGCAGCGGGAAACGACGGAAACGCCGCCTCCGCTGCGCGATGGCTAGCCGCGCTTGGCCAGCTTTTCCTTGATGCGTGCGCTCTTGCCGCTGCGCTCGCGCAGGAAGTAAAGCTTGGCGCGGCGCACGTCACCGCGACGCTTGACCTCGATGTCGGCAACCATCGGGCTGTGGGTCTGGAACACGCGCTCCACACCTTCGCCATGGCTGATCTTGCGCACGGTGAATGCCGAATCCAGACCGCGGTTGCGCTTGGCAATGACCACGCCTTCGAAGGCCTGCAAACGCTCGCGATCGCCTTCCTTCACACGAACCTGGACGACAACGGTGTCGCCAGGGCCGAATTCCGGGATGTTGGATTTCAGCTGTTCCTGGTTCAGTTCATCAATGATATTGGTCATGGCCATGGTGCCTCACGTGTTGTTTCCGGACTGCTCGGCCACGAATTCGGCCAACAAGCCCTGCTGTTCATTGTCTAGTGTCAAAGCCTGAAACAGATCAGGCCGTCGTAACCAGGTCTGCCCGAGTGCCTGCTTCATGCGCCACCGCGCAATCGCACGATGGTCGCCACCCAGCAGCACCTCCGGCACCGCGCCCCAGGCGTCATCCGCCGGGCGCGTGTAATGCGGATGGTCCAGCAGACCATTCGCAAATGAATCCTGCGCCGCAGAGGCTTCATGCCCAAGTACTCCGGGCAACAGCCTCGCGACCGCATCGATGAGGACCATCGCCGGCAGCTCGCCGCCGGATAGCACCACATCCCCGATCGACACTTCCATATCGACCACTTCGTCAATCACCCGCTGATCCAGGCCCTCGTAGCGGCCGCAAATCAGCACCAGTCCCGGTTCCCGGGACAGGCGACGCGCCAGCGCGTCGGTGAGCCGCTCGCCCTGCGGACTCAGGTACAAGACCTTGCCCGTCGGCTGCGCAGCCCGTGCCTGTTCGAGCACCGCGCGCATCGGCTCTGGCCGCAGCACCATGCCGGGGCCACCGCCGTAGGAACGGTCATCCACCGTACGACGGCGATCACTTGCGCCATCGCGCAACTGCCGGCTGGTCAACTCCAGTTCGCCCAGCGCTATCGCCTGACGCACCATGCCATGTCGACCCACGGCGTCGACCAGTTCCGGAAAAAGGGTGATGACATCAATCTGCATCACACGAAATCCGGGTCCCAATCCACGACCACGCGACGAGCCTTCAGGTCCACTTCGCGGACCACATGCTCACGCACGAACGGGATCAACCGTTCCTCGTCACCGCGCACCACCATCACATCGTTGGCACCGGTTTCCATCATGTTGACGACAGCGCCAAGGCGCTGGCCGCCAACGGTTTCCACTGTCAGACCCACGAGGTCGGCCCAGTAGAGTTCATCGCTTTTCGGCAGTTCCGATCGGGGCACGCAAATTCGTGCGCCGATCAGCGAAGCTGCCGTCTCGCGGTCTTCCAGCGGCTGTTCGTTCTCCTTGAGATGAACAACCATTCGCTTGCCGATCCATCCGCCCTTGCGCACCCTGACTTCGCGGCGCTCGTCCAGCTGCCAGCGTTTGTAGTCGAGAATGTTCTCGCGCGGGTCGGTGTACGAACGGATCGTCAGGCCGCCTCGGATGCCATGGACGCCGATGATCTCGCCCAGGACAACCCACTGCGTACCCAAGGATCAGCTGTCCTTGGCGGCTTCCTCGGCCGGTGCCTCCGCAACTGCCTCGGTCGGCGTTGCGGCTTCGGTGGGTGCAGCTTCGGCTGCCGGCGCGGCTTCCGCACCACCGTTGCGCTTGTATTCGCGAATCAGCGACACCACACGCTCGGACACCTGCGCGCCCTTGGCCTGCCACTGGGCGATCTTGTCCAGATCGAGCAGCAGCGGGCTTTCCTTGCCGCGGGCAACCGGGTTGAAGAATCCGAGACGTTCGATGTAACGACCGTCGCGGCTGTTGCGGCTATCAGTCGCAACCACGTGATAGAAGGGACGCTTCTTGGCGCCGCCTCGGGCAAGTCGAATCTTGACCATGGTAAATCCTGGAAAAACAACGAATCTGCGCGACACAGGCCGCGAAAAGGCCGCGTATTGTAGCGGGATCGGCTGGAATGTGAAGCGTTTTTGCGATATTCGCGCGGGTTTTTGCCCGCCGATCCGGATCAGCCCTGCGGGAAGCCCGGCGGACGTCGCCCACCCATCTGCCGCATCAGCTTCTGCATGCCGCCGCCCGAAAGCTTTTTCATCATCTTCTGGGTCTGGGCGAACTGCTTGAGCAGCCGGTTAACCTCCTGCACCTGGGTGCCGGAACCGGCAGCGATCCGCTTTTTGCGCGACGCCTTGATCACCGCCGGAAAGCGTCGCTCCTGCACGGTCATCGAATTGATGATGGCAATGGTCCGGCCGATCTGTTTGTCGTCGACCTGCGAGGCTGCATTGGCGGGCAGTTGTCCCATGCCCGGCAGTTTGTCCATCAGGCCGGCCATGCCGCCCATGTTCTGCATCTGCCCCAGCTGGTCGCGAAAGTCCTCCAGATCAAAGCCTTTGCCCTTCTGCAGCTTCTTGGCAAGCTTTTCAGCCTTCTGGCGGTCGATCTTCTGCTCGGCTTCCTCGATGAGCGACAGCACGTCGCCCATGCCCAGGATGCGGGATGCCACACGATCCGGGTGGAACGGTTCCAGGGCTTCGAGCTTCTCGCCAACGCCCAGAAACTTGATCGGGCGCCCGGTGATGTGCCGCACCGACAGCGCCGCGCCACCGCGCGAATCGCCATCGACCTTGGTCAGCACCACGCCGGTGAGCGGCAGCGCGTCGCCAAAGGCCTTGGCTGTGTTGGCGGCATCCTGACCGGTCATCGCATCAACGACAAACAGCGTCTCGGCGGGATTGACCGCAGCGTGTAGCGCCCGGATCTCATCCATCATCGCCTGATCAATGCCCAGCCGCCCGGCGGTATCGACGATCAGGACGTCCTTGAACTCCTTGCGGGCGCGTTCCAGCGCACGCCTGGCGATCTCCACCGGTTTCTCGGCGCCGTCACTGGGGTAGAAATCGGCGTTAACCTGCCCGGCCACGGTTTCAAGCTGACCGATGGCCGCCGGGCGATACACATCACAGGACGTCACGGCGACCGATTTTTTGCGGCGTTCGATCAGGTGCCGCGCGAGCTTGCCGGTGGTGGTGGTCTTGCCCGAACCCTGCAGGCCGGCCATCAGGATCACGGCCGGCGGCTGCGCACGCAGCTCCAGATCGACATTCTCCTGCCCCAGCACGCGCTCCAGTTCACCCTGGACGATCTTCACCAGGGCCTGGCCCGGCGTGAGGCTTTGCATCACCTCGGCGCCCACGGCGCGCTCGCGGATGCTGTCGATGAAGTCCTTGACCACCGGCAGCGCGACATCGGCCTCCAGCAGGGCCATGCGCACCTCGCGCAGGGTCTGCTTGATGTTGTCTTCGGTCAGCCGGCCCTGACCACGCAGCTGCGTGATCGTGCGGTTAAGCCGATCGGTCAGATTCTCGAACATGGGAATACGTTATTGGACTGGAATGCGGGCGTCGAACGCGCGTCAGATCGAAATGATGTCACCGCGCTGCAGAAAACGCACGGCCCAGCCCTTGAGCAGGCCGGGCAACTCGGCCTGAATCTTCGCTTCAAAGCCGGGCTTGTTATGAGTGATGAGTAACTCGGGACGGTGCTCGAGCTTCTCCAGATCAGCCGCCAGCGTGGCCGAGGTGTAATGCCGGGTGATCGCACCGATCTCCGCTTCCTCGGCCGGGAACGACACTTCGATGATGAGTTTGTCGAGTTGATCCAGCGCGTTGAGCGCGGACCAGAACGAGTCGTTGGTCGCCGTGTCGCCGGAAAACGCGAAGGTCGCGCGCCCGTCCTGGACCACATAACCCACCGCCGGAACCGTGTGCTGCACAGCAACCGGCAACAGCCGTAGCCCGTCCACGTCCACCGGCACACCCTGCTCGACGCGGGCAAAGCGCATCGTGGGTTCTTCTTCGCTCGGCAGCTTGGAAAAATCAGGCCATAAGGCCCAGTTGAACAGATGATTTTGGAGCACATCGAGGGTGGTATCGGTGCCGTGCAAGGTCACTCCAGAACCCTCGGCATCGTAGACCACATCCATCAGAAACGCGGCACCGGCGACGTGATCCAGATGCGCGTGCGAGAAGAAGATGTGGCGGACTGCCTCCATGGCCGCGGGCGACAGATCACACACGCCGGTGCCCGCATCAAGCAGCATCGTCCCGTTGACGAGAAACGACGTTGTCCGCAGACCGGGACCCACTCCGCCATTACAGCCAAGCACCTTGATGTTCATCCCGCGTCTCGGACGGAGCGTGCCCGGATGCTAGCACAGGCCTGGAAGGCCCCTGTGCGGAGTCCGGCACCGCTATGCCATGATTCGATCCATGCTTTCGAATTTGATGATAACCACCCGTTCATGCAGACCCTGATCACCGTTCTCGCGATGGCCGCCTACGCGATCGCTGCGATCGGTCCGTCCGGACAGAACCTGCGTCGATTGCAGCTAACCGCCGGTATTGGCGGCGCGGTACCGCATGGGGGATTGTTATTGACGCCGCTACTGTCCGGCAGCGGAATCCATCTCGGCCTCGCAACCGCAGTCTCTCTGGTGACTTGGCAATCTGCGGTGATGCTGCTGCTGTTTGCCGCCCGCGAACCCGTGGGGGGGCTTGCACGCTGGGTGTTCACTGCCGCCGTCGTCGGCCTGGCCATCGACTGGCTCGTGCCGGGCGATTCGCCTCCGGTGGTGCTGGATAGCTGGCTGCTAACCGCCCATGTCGCCTGTTCGGCCTTGGCCTACGGCGTGCTGACGCTGGCCGCGATGCAGGCGATTACACTGTGGTCACGTAATCGGCGGCTGCATGAACATCCCGGACCGCAGACCCAGCTCGGCGGTGTACCCTTGCAGACCATGGAACGTATTCTGTTCCAGATGATCGGTCTCGGCTTCGCGCTGTTGACGCTTAGCCTGGCCAGCGGACTGGTCGTGACCCGCAACGTGATCGAGCAGCACCTCGCCCACAAACTCGTCTTCACCGTCGTGGCCTGGGCGGTGTTCGCGGCCCTGCTCGTCGGGCGTTGGCAGCTCGGTTGGCGGGGGCGTACGGCGATTCGCTGGATGGGCACGGGATACGCGGTTCTCGGCCTGGCCTACTTCGGGTCCAAGTGGGTTCTGGAGTCGCTGATGCACACGCATTGGGGCTAGCTGAACTCTGAATAACTTGACAGCAGTGGCTGTGATTTTCGATTCTGCCTGCTCAATGCTTTTGCTAGCTCATGCGCGACACGTGAGCTAACGAAAGGATTCTAGGTCGATTGGGCGAGGCCCCTACGCGTTGGACGACATTCCGTTAACGGTCCTGTTTGGACTTCTGGCAGCACTGCTCGTGTTGTCGGCATTCTTTTCTGGCTCCGAAACTGCGCTCATGACGGCCAACCGTTATCGGTTGCGCCACCTCGCCAAGTCCGGCCATCGCGGCGCTATGCTTGCGAGCCGCCTGCTGGACCGCCCGGATCGGCTCATCGGCGTCATTCTGCTCGGTAACAACCTCGTCAATATCGGCGCGTCGGCAATCGCGACGATCATCGGCCTGCGGCTTTACGGCGATGCCGGCATTGCCATCGCGACCGGTTCGCTGACATTGCTGGTGCTGATTTTTTCGGAAGTCACGCCCAAGACCCTGGCGGCGTTGCATCCCGAACGCATCGCGTTTCCCGCCAGTTACGTGTACTGGCCGTTGCTACGCTTAGTCTATCCAATCGTATGGGTGATCAACCTGATCGCCAACGGCGTGCTGCGCCTGATCGGGGTGACGCCGGAAGATGCCGCGATGCACAGCCTGTCTTCGGAGGAACTGCGCACGGTGGTTGCCGAAACCGGCGCGATGATTCCGCAACGCCATCAACGCATGCTGCTGTCGATTCTCGACCTGGAAAAAGCCACGGTCGAGGACATCATGGTGCCGCGCAACGAAATCATGGGCGTGGACGTGTCCGACCCCATCGACAAAATCATCGACGAACTCAGCCGCAGCCAGCACACGCGCCTGCCGCTGTTCGACGGCTCCGTCGAGGAGCTCAAGGGTGTCATCCACCTCCGCCGCGTGATCTCGTCTGCCACCGAAGGCAACTTGACCCACGAGACGCTGTTGTCGCTGGCACGTGAGCCCTATTTCATTCCCGAAGGCACGCCGCTGAACCAGCAGTTGCTGAACTTCCAGAACCAGAAGCGGCGAATCGGCTTCGTAGTCGATGAGTACGGGGACATCCAGGGCCTGGTGACGCTGGAAGACATCCTCGAAGAGATCGTCGGCGAGTTCACGACCGATCCGGCGACCCGGATGAAGAACGTCTATCTGGATGCCGACGGTACCTACTTGGTCGACGGCAGCGTGACCGTGCGCAGCCTGAATCGCACCATGGGCTGGAAGCTGCCAGTAGGCACTGCCCGAACGCTGAATGGCGTCATTCTGGAGCAGCTGGAGGACATTCCCAAGCCCGGCACGACGCTCAAGCTGCGCCAGTACGTGATCGAAATTGCGCAGACCAAGGCGAATGCGGTCAAGATGGTCCGCATCCGCCCGCCAGGCGTGACACCGACCACCAGCTAGCCAGGGTCAGAGGGTATCCAGGACCTCGGATAATCGCTTGACCGCGACCACCTCGATCCCGCCCGCACCGCCCGCCCGGGGCCGGTTCGCCGCCGGCACGATCGCGCGTTTGAAGCCATGCTTGGCAGCCTCGCGAATACGATCCTCACCGCCAGGCACCGGCCGGATCTCTCCCGACAATCCCACTTCGCCGAAGATCACCCAGTCGTGCGGCACCGGGCGGTCGCGGAAGCTGGATAACGCCGCCAGCAGCACGGCGAGATCGGCAGCGGTTTCGGTCACGCGGACACCGCCGACAATGTTCACGAACACATCCTGATCTGCCATGGCGATTCCGCAGTGCCGGTGCAGCACGGCCAGCAGCATGGCGAGGCGCTGGCCGTCCAGGCCGACTGCGACCCGGCGCGGGTTGCCCAGATGCGAGCTGTCGACCAGCGCCTGACACTCGACCAGCAGAGGCCGTGTGCCCTCGCGAGTGACCAGGACGGTGCTGCCGGGAACGGGCTGCGCGTCACGAGTCAGGAAGATCGCCGAGGGATTGCTCACCGGCTTCAGCCCGGTTTCGGTCATCGCGAAGATGCCCAGTTCGTTCACCGCGCCAAAGCGATTCTTCACGGCGCGGATCAGCCGGTAGCGGCTGCCCTGATCGCTTTCGAAATAAAGCACGGTGTCGACCATGTGCTCCAGTACGCGAGGGCCGCCGATGGCGCCCTCCTTGGTGACATGACCCACAAGAAACACAGTGGTGCCGGTCTGCTTGGCAAAGCGGACGAGCCTGGCAGCGGATTCGCGAACCTGGGACACCGATCCGGGCGCCGAATCCAGGGAATCGGTCCACATGGTCTGAATGGAATCGATGACCATGAGCTTGGGCTTGAGCCGCTGCGCCTGATCGAGAATCGCCTCCACCTGCGTATCGGCCAACAACGGCAGCGCGGTGTCGCCGGCGCCAAGCCGGCCGGCCCGCATCGACACTTGGGACAAGGATTCCTCGCCAGTCACATAAATCGACGGTTGGATTGCGTGAATCGCGCACAGCAGCTGCAGCAACAACGTCGACTTGCCGATACCAGGGTCACCACCGAGCAGGTTCACCGAACCGGCGACCAGACCACCGCCCAGGACGCGATCGAGTTCGGATAACCCGGTAGGCACCCGGGCCATCGCGTCTTGCTTCACTTCATTGAGTTGCTGCAACGCAGTGGTGCCGGCATAGCCGCCCGCGCGCGAACCGGCGCGGCGCCCGGCCGACGGCGGTTCGCTGGGCGCTTCCGTGAGTGTGTTCCACTCGCCACAGGCAGCACATTGCCCTGCCCACTTGGGCGACTCGGCCCCGCAGGACTGGCAGAAGAATCGGGGTTGCGCTTTGGGCATGGGGTTCGAGTGGTTCGCTCGCCGGCTATCAGCTGGTCAGCAGATTAGCGGCGCGGTGGCGGATGGATTGTTTGCGAAGGCCGTAGACAGCATCACAGTGCCCCGAACTGGGGGGATCAGGCTCGCTGGTGTTCTACGGTCCAGATACCTAGACTGCACCAGATCAACGCGCAAGGGGAGTGCGTGCTTTGAAGCGCAATGTTTTGGGGTCGGATACCACCTTCGGCCTGATCATGACGGTGGTCTTCGCAATCCTGGCTTACGGGGTCTGGGGGCCGGTGTTTCAGGGACTCGAACGCTGGGGCTATGACCTGGGCGTGCGGGCATCCGACAAATCGCCCAGCGACCGCGTCGCAGTTGTCGCCATCGACGATGCCAGCATCGCCAACCTCGGCCGTTGGCCTTGGCCTCGCGACCTGCACGCTGAAATGATCAAGACGCTGGCCAGCGGCGGCGCCAAGGGCATTGGCAGCACGGTGCTTTATTCCGAAGCGCAGCAGGATGCCGGCCTCGCCTACATTGATGCCTTGGTCGAATCCTTCATGCAGTCCTCACTGGTCAACACCGTTCCGCAAGAGGTCGCGACGCTGCAGGCGGAGATCGACAAGCTGCGCGCCACCGGAGCCAATCGCGAAGCGGTGAGCGCGCTGCAAGCGCTAACCCGTGACTCGGCACTCACCAACTCCCTGAATCAGGACATCGAATCCGTCGCCGTGCAGTTCCTGCAAGCGCAGGACGCCCTGAACACCGACGCCAAACTGGCCGCGGCCTTCGAGGCTGCCGGCACGGTCGTCCAGGCGATGGTCTTCCAGCTGGGGCAGCCGCAGGGTCGCCCGGACCAGCCATTGCCGGACTACGTGCAGGCCAATGCGCTAACCCATGTCGTCAATGGTGATGTCGCTCCCATTCCGACGCTCGCCGGCCTGCCACCCATTCCCGTGATCGGACAGTCCGCGGCGGCCATCGGGCATCTAAGCCTCACGGCGGATGTCGACGGCGCCCAGCGCTACGAACCCCTGGTGCTGGAACACTTTGGCGCGTACTACCCGTCACTGCCCCTGATGCTCGCGGCCCGGGCCTTGAACCTGACTCCGGCCGACATCGAAGTGCGTCTGGGCGAAGGCATCCGGCTGGGCGGGCTGGAGATCGACACCACCCCCGATCTGCGGATGTACAACTACTTCTACGGGGCACAGAACGGCGCCCCGCCCTTTCCCGTCGATTCCTTCTTCGACGTGTTGGTTGGCAACATCCCGCCCAGCAAATACCGCGACAAGCTGGTGCTGATCGGCGCCTCGGCTGCGGGGATCGGCGATAGCATCGCCACCCCGGTCTCGGCGCAGATGGCGCCGGTCGTCTCGCTGGCGCATACGGTGTCCAGCATTCTCGAAGAACACTTCTTCGTGCGACCCGCCTGGGCGGTCTGGGCCGGGCTGGGCGCCTTCCTCCTCGCCGCGGCGTGGCTGGTTGTCGGCCTGCCCCGCCTCGGCGCTGGCGTCTCGGCGGTGGTCACGCTGGTTCTGGCCCTGGGGCTCTTCGTGACCGAGTTCGTGCTGATGGTTACGCAATCACTGTGGATTCCGCTGCTCATCCCGGTGGTGTTTCTCGTGCTGGGCCACGTCGCAATGACCGTCAAGCGGCTGCGCGTCACCGAGCGGCTGAAGGTGGCCTCTGAGTTAGAGGGCGCGGAATCCAACAAGATGCTGGGCTTGGCGTTTCAAGGTCAGGGCCAGCTCGACATGGCCTTCGACAAGTTCCGTAAATGCCCGGTGGATGATGGTGTGCTCGACGTGCTCTACAACCTGGGCCTGGACTATGAGCGCAAGCGCTCCTTCGGCAAGGCCCACGCGGTGTATCAGTACATGGCGCAGCACCAGCCGAAGTTCCGTGATCTGCAGGACAAACTCAAACGCGCCAAGCAACTGGAGGAAACCGTCATTCTCGGAGGCGGCTCGTCCGGCGGTGGTGCCACCCTGATCACCTCGGGCGACGACATGGAAAAACCCATGCTGGGCCGCTACGAAGTGGTCAAGGAACTGGGCAAGGGAGCGATGGGCACGGTCTATCTGGGCAAGGACCCCAAGATCGGTCGCACCGTCGCGATCAAGACCATGGCCTTGCAGCAGGAATTCGAGGAGGACGAACTCGAAGACGTGAAGGCCCGCTTCTTCCGCGAGGCGGAGACCGCAGGCCGCCTCGCGCATCCGAATATCGTCACGATCTTCGACGCCGGGGAGGAACACGATCTCGCGTTCATCGCCATGGAGTTCATCAAGGGCTACGACCTGACCAAGCACACGAAGTCGGCACAGCTATTGCCGGTACCCGATGTCATCAAGCTGGTTGCCGATGCCGCCGATGCGTTGGACTACGCCCACAACCAGAACATCGTCCACCGTGACATCAAGCCGGCGAACCTGATGTGGCTGCCGGAGGAGCGCGTGGTCAAGGTCACTGATTTCGGCATCGCTCGCATCACCGACGCCTCGAAAACCAAGACGGGCATGGTGCTGGGCACACCGTCGTACATGTCGCCGGAACAGTTGTCCGGCCGCAAGGTTGACGGACGTTCAGATATCTTTTCGCTAACCGTGACCCTCTACCAGCTGCTCACCGGCCAACTGCCGTTCCAGGCCGACTCCATGGCGACATTGATGTACAAGATCGCCAATGACGCGCACGCACCCGCCAACAGCGTGCGGCCAGAACTTCCGCCCGAGGTGGAGGCCATTCTGGAAGCGGGCCTGCAAAAGGAATACGAGAAACGATTTGCGCGGGCGGCAGAGTTGTCGCGTGCGCTGCGTGGTCTCGCGGTGGATAGCTGATGCCCAGCGGTCTTCGAGGCGCGATCGATTTCGCGATGGAGTCGGATGTCGGTCGCGTTCGCAGCAATAACGAGGACGCCGTCGGTGCCGATCACGAGCTCGGCTTGCTCATCCTGGCCGACGGCATGGGCGGCTACAAGGCCGGCGAGATCGCCAGCGGCATGACGGTGGCCAGCGTGCTGGAAACAGTGCGCAAGCAACTCCCCTCGTTGCGGGTGGACGATAGCGACGACGACCACTCCCCGCATGCCCTGCTGCTGCGCGAAGCGCTGGAGACCGCTCACACCTCCGTCTATCACGTGTCGCGCTCGCAGAAGCAATGCGAGGGCATGGGCACGACGGCCGTGGTGCTGTTGTTCCGCGATGACTGCATTGCGGTGGCCAGTGTTGGCGACTCGCGGCTCTACCGACTTCGCGACCGTGAAATTCAGCAGATCACGCGCGATCATTCGCTGGTCCAGGAATTGATCGACCGTGGTTTTTATACAGCCGAAGAGGCCGAAACCAAGGTGGCACGCAATATCGTCACCCGCGCGCTGGGCATCGAGCCCGAAATCCAGGTAGATCTCATTGAGGAACCGGCCGAAGTCGGCGACATCTATCTGATGTGTTCGGACGGCCTTAGCGATCTCGTGCGGCCGGAAGCCATTCGCTTAACCCTGCTCCAGTTTGCTGATAACCTCGAAAACGCTGCGGCTGAACTCGTCCGTCAGGCGAACATCGCCGGGGGCAAGGACAACGTTTCGGTCGTCGTCGCACGCGTAAACAAACCGTTTGCGGAGAAACGCGGCTGGTTCGACCGCGTCAAGAGTTGGCTATGAAGGGCCGCATTGCGCCCAAGGGACACGCAGACCAGACATTCACTGTGTCTGCCCAGGCAGTTAGGGAGAGAGGCGCAAAGCCATGAGCAAACTCATCGTGACCGATGGCAAGGAACTCTTAGACACGGTTGAACTTACGCCGGAGCGCATCACCATCGGCCGACATCCTGACAACAGCGTGCAGCTGAACGATCGTGCGGTCAGCGGCCATCACGCCGTGATCGTCAACATCATGTCCGAGTCGTTTCTGGAGGACCTGGACAGCACCAATGGCACCTTGGTCAACGGTCGGCGAATCGCCAAGCATCCGTTATCCCACGGCGATGTCATCACCCTGGGCCATCACACCCTGAAGTACGAATCCGACGTTCAGGTGGACGAGGACGAGCTCGAAAAGACCATGATTCTGCGTCCGGGCCAGCTCGCTGCTGCGGCGGGCGAAACCCTGGGCTCGGTCAGCGCTGCGCCACCGCCGGCAGACAAACCGAAACTTGGTGTGCTGACGCTGTCCAGCGGCGCCAACGCGGGCAAGCAACTCCAGCTGACCAAGGCCTTGACCACCGTAGGTCGCCCCGGCGTGCAGGTCGCTGCGGTCACCCGGCGACCCGATGGTTACTACATTGTCCACGTGAGCGGCCAGCGCAATGCCGAGCAGGCCCCACCCACCGTGAATGGTGAATCGATTAGCGGCCATGCCCGGCAGCTTTCGCCGGGTGATGAGATCCACCTTGCCGGCGCAACCCTGACGTTCAGCCTGGCTGACGCCTGACGTTCAGCCTGGCTGACGCCTGACGTCCGGCCGCGCGGACCAGCCCGTCCGGGTCAAGCACCTCGTTCGAGATAGCGAACCCGATTGGTCAAACCACAGAACAGGTCGTAGGCGATCGTCCCGGCGTGTTCAGCCACCGTTTCCGCCGGCAGCCCGTCACCCCATAACCGTACGGAATCGCCGACCTGCGCCTCCGGACAGCCCCGCAAATCCACGGTGATCATGTCCATGGAGACCCGGCCGATCAGCGGCACGCGCTGACTGCGGATGAGCACTGGTGTGCCAGCCCGCGCGTGGCGCGGATACCCGTCACCATAGCCAACGGCCACCACGCCAAGCCGCGTGGGCTCCGAACAAACCCATTCGCTGCCGTAGCCTACTGCTGCGCCCTGGCTGACCTCGCGAATGGCGATCACCCGGCTGCAGACATCCATCGCTGGTCGCAGCCCGCACTGTGCCGCCGACCGACCTTCCAGTGGTGAGGCGCCATAGAGCATCACCCCTGGCCGCACCCAGTCCTGTCGAGCCTCCGGGTATGCGATCAAGCCCGCGGAATTGGCCACGGTTCGTGCGCCGGGCAGGCCCTCGACCGCGCGAAAGAACTGTGCGAGTTGCGCCTCGGTCGCTTCGCGATCCAGCGCGTCCGCGTTCGCCAGATGCGTCATCCAGCCCAGTAATTGCAACTGCGGCATGGCGTCGACATCCGCGAAGATGGCTGAGGCACGGGCCGCGTCGAACCCTAGCCGGTTCATCCCGGTATCGAGCTTGATCCAGACCGGAATGCGCGCCTCGGATGAGGCCCGGCGCAACACATCCAACTGCCAGGGCGCATGGATCACGAGCCGGTCACGACGTGCGATCACCTCAGGCAGCTCCGAGCGGTCGATGAGGCCTTCCAGCAATACACAGGGCGTTTGGCAGCCGGCGTCGCTCAGTTCCACGGCCTCGTCCAGACAAGCGACCGCGATTGCATCCAGTTCGGCGTCCAGGGCGTGGGCCACGCGGACAGCGCCGTGGCCGTAGGCATCCGCCTTGAGTGCGCCCATGACGTGAGATGTCGGGGCGTATTGTCGAACGACTCTGAGATTGTGGCGAATGGCCGCGACATCAATCGTCGCCGTGACGCGCTGCGTCAAAATTCTTCGTCCTGGTAGTGCGCCACATTGTCGAAACGGGTGTACTGCCCGGTGAACGTGGCGTCGACCTTGCCAATGGGGCCGTTACGCTGCTTGGCAATGATGATTTCGGCGATGCCGCGGCGGTCGGTGTCCGGCTTGTACACCTCATCGCGGTAGATGAACATGATCACGTCGGCGTCCTGCTCG
>NZ_CAXRDQ010000018.1:0-44588 GCF_964229365.1 Abyssibacter sp.
AGGAATACATGAATATCCCGAGCTTTGTGCCCAGGGCGCAGCTGTCCGCGCTACTGTTGATGCGCCTGGCCAGTGACGATACGCCGTGGCCGGTGAAGGAGACGCTCGGATGATGGTGCTGCGTGCGATGCGCGACGACGCGCATGACTTTGACGCCCTTTGCCAGATTGCCGAACTCTCTGGCCCGGGATTCACCTCGCTCACCACCGATCGCGACCTGCTTCACAACAAGATTCGGCGGTCTGAAGAAGCGTTTACACAAACCCTGGACGCTCCGCTGGACGAGCTTTATCTGTTCTCGCTGGAAGACGCGGAAACCGGCGCCGTGGGCGGCTGCTGCGGTCTGGAGTCGGCCGTGGGCATGCGCGAGCCGTTCTACAACTACCGCGTGGGCACGATCGTCCATGCTTCCCGTGAGCTGGGTGTGTACCGCAAGACACCGACCCTTTATCTCTCCAACGATTACACCGGATGCAGCGAGCTATGCACGCTGTTTCTGAATCCGGACTTCCGCGGTGGAGGCAATGGGACGCTGCTGTCCAAGGCCCGATTCCTGTTCATGGCGGAGCATGCCCACCGATTCAATGATCGGGTAATCGCCGAGATGCGAGGCTGGTCCGATGACAATGGGCAATCCCCGTTCTGGGACGCGCTGGGCCGCAAGTTTTTCGACATGGACTACGCGCGGGCTGACCACCTCACCGCGGTCAGCACCAAGGCGTTCATCGCCGAATTGATGCCGCGGTATCCGGTGTACACCACCCTGCTCCCCGAGGACGCTCAGCGTGCCATCGGGCGGGTCCATCCGAACACCGAACCGGCGCTACGCATGCTTAAGGCCGAAGGGTTCCGCTATCAGGGTTATGTCGATATCTTCGACGGCGGCGCAGCAGTTGATGTGCTGTTCGAAGACATCAAGGCCATCAAGCGCAGCCGAGTGGCCGAACTGACAGTCGGCACGCCGACGGACCAGACCCGGGTGCTTGTCAGCAACCGCGAACTGGCACAATTTCGCTGCACCCTGACGATGGCTACGATCGACGAGGCCGGCGAGCAGATCACGGTGCCACCGGATATCGCAGACGCGCTAGGCGTCTCAACGGGTGATCGCCTGCGATACCTGACGCTTAGCTAAGCTCCCCCAAGACCAACGCGCCGAGACTACGTATGAATCAAGACCACACTGGCCTGTGGATCAACAACCAATGGCAGACCGCAGACGGTGCAGCCATCACCGTCACCGGTCCGGCCACCGGTGAAACCCTGTGGGGTGGCCGTAGCGCCAGCCCCGCCAATGTCGACGCGGCCGTGGGGGCGGCGCGCCATGCCGCGCTTCGATGGCAGCGCAGCCCACTGACCGATCGGATCGCGATCTGCGAGCGCTTTGCCGAACTGCTCAGAACCGACACCGAACAGCTGACGCGCACCATCGCGCTGGAAACCGGCAAGCCACTCTGGGAGGCCAAGACCGAAATCGCGGCGATGGCCGGCAAGATCGCCATCTCGGTTCGTGCCCAGGCAGAGCGTGCCGGCGAGCGCAGCGAAGACGTGGCCGGCGGCACCGCGGTTCTGCGCCACCGGCCGCACGGCGTCACCGCCGTGTTCGGGCCGTACAACTTTCCGGGCCACCTGCCGAACGGTCATATCGTGCCGGCGCTGCTGGCTGGTAATACCGTCGTGTTCAAGCCCAGTGACCAGACACCATTGATTGCGATGCAAGTCGCCGAATTATGGATGCAGGCGGGACTGGCCGAAGGCGTGTTGAATCTGGTCTGCGGCGGTGTGGAAACGGGCGCGTCGCTGGCCGGCCACGCCGGCATTGACGCGCTCTTCTTCACCGGCAGCGAGCGCACCGGCAAACTGTTGCACCGACAATTTGCCGAGCAGCCCGGCAAGATGCTGGCACTGGAGATGGGCGGCAACAACCCGCTGGTGGTCGAAGCCGTCGAGAACCTGGATGCTGCCGTCTTCGAGACGGTGCAATCCGCCTTTATCACCGCGGGGCAGCGCTGCACCTGCGCGCGACGGCTCATGGTCCCCGCTGGCGACTGGGGCGAGCGCTTTCTGGAGCGACTGATCAGCGTCACGGCAGGCCTGCGTATCGGCCTGCCTGATGAAGACCCGGCACCCTTTATGGGTCCGCTGATTTCCGCCGCGGCCGCCCAGCGCGTGCTCGACGCACAGGACATGCTCGAAAGCCGGGGCGGCATCGTACTCAAGCGTGGCGAGCGCATTGGCGGGCTCTCGGAGGCCTTCCTCGCACCCGGCATCATCGATTTAACCGGGGCGAGCGACGTGCCGGACGAAGAAGTCTTCGGGCCATTGCTATCGGTCTACCGCTACACCGATTTTGCTGACGCCCTGACCCTGGCGAACAACACGCGGTTCGGTTTGTCGGCGGGGCTTATCTCGGATTCGGATGCGAGTTGGGAGACCTTTCTGCAGACCGTACGGGCCGGCATCATCAACCGGAATCGCGCCATCACCGGCGCCAGCAGCGCCGCCCCGTTCGGAGGCCCCGGCGATAGCGGCAACCTACGGCCGAGCGCCTACTATGCTGCAGACTACTGCGCCTACCCGGTCGCGAGCATGGAGCGAGATGCCGTCGCCCTACCCGCTACGCTGCCTGCCGGAATGAGTCTGTAAGCATGCTGGTCGAAGCGAACTTCGATGGCCTCGTCGGCCCGTCGCACCATTTTGGCGGGTTGGGGGTCGGCAACCTCGCCTCTCAGGCCAACAAGGCACAGAGCTCCAACCCCCGTGAGGCGGCGCTGCAGGGCCTGGACAAGATGGCCGGACTCGCCGCGCTTGGCCTTCACCAGGGCGTGCTACCGCCGCAGGCTCGGCCAGATCTGGACTTTCTACGCCGGGTCGGCTTTAGCGGCACCGACGCCAAGGTGCTGGCGCAGGCGCTGCGTGACGCGCCTGGCCTGCTGTCCGCAGCGGGCTCCGCCGCGTCCATGTGGTCCGCAAATGCGGCAACGGTGTCTGCCTCGCCGGACACTTGGGACAGCCGCGTGCATATCACGCCCGCCAACCTGGTCTCGCAGACCCATCGTTCGCTGGAAACTGCGACAACGGCCGCCGCATTGAAGGCAACGTTTCGATCGGAACGGTACTTTGCCCATCATCCGGCGCTACCGGCCAGCAGCCAGCTCGCCGACGAAGGCGCCGCAAATCACACCCGCTTTTCGGTGGACGATCACACCTGTGGCGTGAATCTGTTTGTTTACGGTGCGGATCTGAAGGCGGATGGCGCCGGTCGCTTTCCGGCCCGCCAGACCCGGCTGGCCAGCGAAGCGGTCGCCCGTCAGCACCGCTTGCGCGGCGATCGCACCCTGTTCGCGGCCCAGCATCCCGAGGCGATTTCGGCCGGTGTCTTTCATAACGACGTGATCGCAGTAGGCCATCGCAACATGCTGCTCTATCACGAGATGGCGTTTGCCCAAGAAGCAACGGTCGTGGATAGCCTGGCGCACGCGCTTGGCGAGCCCTTGCGCACGGTCCGCATCACGCAGGCCGAAGTCAGTCTTGACGCTGCCATCCAGAGTTATCTGTTCAACTCACAGATCGTCACCTTGCCGGACGGTCGAACGCAGCTCATCGTCGCCAAGGACTGCGAGGAAAACCCGGCCGTCTGGGCGCGGATCAACGCCATGATCGAAGACGATGGGCCGATTGACGCCGTCACGGTGTTTGATGTTCGGCAGAGCATGCGCAATGGGGGCGGCCCGGCCTGTTTGCGGCTGCGCGTGCCACTCAATGGCGATGAACGTGCGGCGGTTAATCCCGACAGCTGGTTCACGCCCGAACTGCACAAGGCGCTGAAAGCCTGGGTGGATGCTCATTATCGTGATCGCCTCCAGCTCGCCGATCTCGCTGATCCCGCCTTCGTGACCGAAGTGCGCGAAGCCCTGGACCGCCTTACGGTCGTGCTCGGCCTCGGATCGATCTACCCGTTTCAGCAGACGGCGTGAACACGCTGGCATGGCAGTGGAAAAGCTTCGCCGAGCTAAGCGGTGCCGAGGTGTATTCGATGCTCGCCCTGCGGGCTTCGGTATTCGTGGTCGAACAGACCTGTCCGTATCCCGACGCTGATGGTCTGGACTTCGATGCCCGGCACCTGTTCGTGCACACCCCTGACGAGAAGCTCTGCGCCTACCTAAGGCTGCTCACCCCCGGCGTTCGCTTCGCCACGCCCAGCATCGGCCGCGTGGTGGTGAGCCCGGAATATCGCGGGGCAGGACTAGGGCGCCGACTCATGCAAGCGGGCATGCAGGAATGCCGGCGCCTGTGGCCCGCAGCGGGGATGTCGGTGGGCGCACAAGCGCATCTGGAACCGTTCTACCAGTCGCTCGGCTTTCGAACCCTGGGTGCACCCTACGACGAAGACGGCATCCCGCACATCGACATGTGTTGCGCGGCCTGACTCGACCCGGCGATTCAGCCTAGGCGGCGGCTGCCTGCCCCACGACTTTCTTGACGCCTTCGGCGAAGCGCTGAAGCCCCAGCTCCAGATCGGCCTGTGGAATGTTCAATGCCGGCGCGAAGCGCACCACATTGGGTCCGGCCACCAGCACCATGACGCCAGCTTCGAGCGCCGCATTCAGGAAGTCACGGGCCTGGCCCGCAAACGGTTCCGCCACTTCGGCGCCGATGAGCAGACCCATGCCGCGGATCTCCTTGAACGCACCGGTGTCTGCTGCGATGGCCTCCAGGCGGCTGCGCAACCATTCGCTACGCTCGCGAACCCCATCCAGCAAAGTCGGCGTGTTGACCTGGTCCAGAACCGCCTCGGCCACGGAACAGGCCAGCGGGTTGCCCCCGTACGTGCTGCCGTGCGTGCCGACGACAAAACTGGCCGCAACCTTCTCCGATGTGAGCATGGCGCCGACCGGGAAGCCGCCACCCAGCCCCTTGGCCGAGCTGAGAATATCCGGCACTACGTCGTAGGCCTGATAGGCGTAGAGATGCCCCGTGCGGCCCATGCCCGTCTGGACCTCATCGAAGATCAGCAGCGCATTGTGTTCGTCACACAGCGCACGCACGCCCTGAATGAACGCTTCGTTCGCCGGCACGATCCCGCCCTCGCCCTGCATCGGTTCCATGACCACGGCGCAGGTTCGCTCGCCAATCACCGCTTTCAACGCATCCAGGTCGTTGTACGGGATGTGATGCAAGCCCTGAGGGACAGGACCGAAACCCTCGGTGTACTTGGGCTGCCCGCCCACCGAGACCGTGAACAGCGTGCGACCGTGAAAGGCCTGCTGGAACGAGATGATCTCGTGCTTGTCCGGCCCGAAATGGTCGGAGGCATAACGGCGTGCAAGCTTGAATGCGGCCTCATTCGCTTCAGCACCCGAATTGCAGAAGTACACGCGATCTGCAAACGTCGCGGCCACGAGCTTCTGCGCGAGACGAATGGCGGGCTCGTTGGTCATCACATTCGACAGATGCCACAGCCGCTCGCTCTGCGCCTGCAGCGCCTGCACCATCGCGGGATGGCAATGCCCCAGCACGCTGACAGCGATACCACCCGCCAGATCCACATACTCGCGATTGTCCTGATCCCACACGCGCGAACCCTGCCCACGAACCGGAATCACGGCGGCCGGGTTGTAATTCGGCACCATGACGGAATCGAAATCCTGGCGGGTCACTGTTGGCATCTGGGTCATCTGAGCACCACTGCGAAGGAGATGGTGCCGGCAGAGGGAGTTGAACCCCCGACCTACGCATTACGAATGCGCCGCTCTACCAACTGAGCTATGCCGGCGTGTTAGTGCTCTCGATCCCGCCTCTCGAAGCGCTGTCGAACGCGCGATGCGCCTCGACGCGTTCCATCGAGGGCGGTCTCGAAAAGCGGCGGCGAAGTATAGCAACGTTCGAGCCCGAAGCGGAACCATCGCATCCTCGCCCGCGCCCGCCACACCTCCGTTCATCTGACGTAAACAAGCGCTGGCCGCGAGACGGTGATTAACGACCCGTTCCATCGTAAGCTACACACATGAGTAGGGGACGGGGATTCACACTGATCGAGTTGCTGGTCGCGATCGCCGTGGCCAGCATTCTGCTGGCTGTGGCCGTGCCGTCGTTTCGTGGCCTGATCGCCAGTAACCGAAGTGCAAGTGACGCCAATGCCTTGCTGTCAGTGCTGATTCTCGCCCGCAGTGAAGCGATCAAGCGAAACACGACTGTGGTTGCATGCAAGTCGTCCGACGGAGCCAGCTGCAGCCAAGATTCAACGGTTCACTGGGGCGACGGCGTCATCGTATTCGTAGACAACGTGACAGCGAACCGAACGTTGGACTCTGGGGAAGCTGTTATCCAGGTCCGGGTTCCTCTCGCGATTGTCAGCGACATGTCCGGCAATGGCCAGGTCAAGCACTACATGACGTATACCGCCAGCGGCCGCGGCACACAGAACGGCACGATCACTATCGACCCGAATGACAGCTCGAACGCCAGGGAGTTGGTGATCAGCCCGTCGGGCAGACCTTACATTCGCAAATCATGAACTCGCAGCAATCTCAAACGGGAGTCACGCTGATCGAGGTGCTGATAACCGTGGTTGTACTTGGCGTTGGCTTACTCTGGATGGCCGGCATGCAAACTTCTGCAGTTCGGCAAAACTATCTGGCATATCAGTATTCACAGGCCGCGAACTTGGCGCGGGCGTTGTCCGAACGCATGCTGGCCAACCCGATTGGAGTCCGAAGCGGGAGTTACAGCATTGCGACAGGAGACTCGCCGGCCTCACCGGCGACTAACTGCGCCACAGACGAATGTAGCCCGGTAGAACTGGCGACATGGGACCTCGCTGACTGGTCCACCGCGCTGTCGGATTCCGCAAGTGGGACAAATGTTCCCTCCTCGCCCGGAGCTACGTTGCCCGGTGCGGATTTCTCCGTCGCCTGTGCCGATGCAACGTGCACACCGACATCGGCGCATGTCGTAACCGTGTACTGGAATCCATCTCGTGACCCGGACGTCACCAAGACCGACTGCAATCCGGATGACGACGAATCATTGCGATGCTTCAGGGTCGTCCACCAGCCATGAACCAGACGAAATCTCGAGGTTTGTCGCTTATTGAACTGATGGTCGCCATGACCATCAGCATTTTGCTCCTCGCTGGCATGATCCAGATTTTCATCAGTGCGAAGCAGGGTTACAGAATTCAGGAAAGCACGTCCTTACTGCAGGAGAACGCCAGGTTCGCGATGAGGGACCTCAGTCACTACATTAACCTCGCAGACTATTGGGGCGGCGTGGAAGCCGAGGCGATTCGTCTGCACCCCGATCTCGATACGGCATACGCAGCGCGAGGCAACTGCGACTTTGCCTGGGCTATGGACCTGGCGCGAGGCGTCTTTGGCTACGACGGCGATTCGACGCCGCCTGGCCCTACGGACTGCATCCCAACGGGATATGTGCCCAATTCCGACGTGGTGGTGATCAGAACGGCAGACCCGGAGGACTATGCGTCCACGGCTGCGCTGGCAGACAGCTCAATCGACGCGCTAAGCGACAATGGCGGGCTTTATCTTCGAACGCTAGTCGGCGCCAGCGGCATCATCTTCCAGCGGGACGATTTGGCGGCGGCGGCCGCAGCGGTTCCCGGCGATGATGATCAAGGCATTCTTAACCATCGTTTTGAGATCGCCATTCTCTACCTGGCCGACTTCGATATCGGCGGTACCGATTCCCCCACACTTTCCATGCTCGATCTGGATACTGTGAGTGGGCAGGCAACGTTGCGCCCGTATCAACTCGTGGAAGGCATCGAGCAGATGCAACTCGCCTACGGCGTCGACATGGATGCCGATCAGGTCGTCGACATCTGGAAGAACGCGACAGCAGTCACGGCCAACGAGTGGGACGACGTCATCATTGTCCGAGCCGGCTTGATTGTCCGCGGCCGCGCATTGGACGATTTCGTCGATACCGCCACGTATCAGATGCCCGGTGGATTCGCATACACTCCGGCGATCGATGTGGCCAGATTCCAGCGTCGACTTATCGTTCGCGACATTCAGGTCCGAAATCGGGTTCGGGAGTAGGCATGAAATTTCGTCAACAAGACGGTTTTGTTTTGATCACTGCGGCGGTGTTTCTGGTTGTACTGACACTGGTTGCGGTCACCGCGATGAAATCAACGTCGCTAGAGTTGCGAATGAGTCACAACGAGACCATTCGCATGGAGGCATTTGACTCCTCGGAAGCGCCTCGTGTCCTCACGGCCGACCTACTCGACGTGCATACCTTCAACCGTGGCTGGCCAAAAATCGCAGGCGGGCCAGTCGAGAACAACATTTTTGACTACGCGATCCCGGCCGGACTGACGGTCCGCGACAAAGATGGGAACGACGCACCGGATGATCTCTACCTCGGCAACGACGAAACGTCGTTTTCGCCAACCGGCCTGTTGCCTGACGTCCACTACGCAAACTCGATTACGCCCAGTGGGCAAACACCCATTCAGGTTCAATCCGACGTCGCCGTATACAAAATGCGCGCCGCGCTGTCCCCCGGAGCTGGGTCCGCGATGGTTTCGGGTTACGAGGGCGTTGGGCGTGCATCCGCTGCAGCCGGCAGCAGCATTTACTACCGTGTGTTTAGCCGAGGGGTGAACCCCGACGCCAGCTGGGATGACTCGACGGGTCAGTGGTCGGCCGCCACGGCGCAGGCCTGCACGGCCTGTGAATATCGATCGGTCGTGAGGAACTAAGGGCCCGCCACCGTGAAAAAGTATATATATCGAATTCGACGCATCCAGGTCTCCACGTTCCTGGCCTTCGCGAGTTGTTTATCCACGATCGCTTGGGCAGGAGCACTGCCTTACATATCTGGCACCGACAATATGCTCAAGTACACGAGCCTGCCGGTCACCAGCGTCGATTCGGCCCAGCCGCAAGCGATGATCCAACTCGCGAAGGATCATCAGCTGTTCCTCAAGGCATACAACGACTACACCGATCTGGATGGCGACGGCACCGTCGAGTCAGGCTACCGGCACAGTTTTCGTTACTACGGGTACTTCGACGACGGAAAATGCTATCGCTACGACTCCAGCGATCGCCGCTTCGAGCCAAGCGCATTCGCAGATGGCTCACGTTATTGCGACGGCAGTACATGGTCCGGAAATTTCCTGAACTGGGCATCCATGGGCCGAATCGATGTAGTCCGTAAGATTCTCTTTGGAGGGAGACGGTCGGTAGACGAATCCGTCAACACCACGGGTAGCGATCTGACAGTGCTCGAGCGAACCTACTTGCCAAATGATGCTCACTCCTGGGCGAAGTATTACAACGGCGCGGACATCAACAAGCTGACGCCCTTCAACCCACCGACATCGAGCGGATCTATCGAAGATCGCGGGCTCACGATCTGCAACACAACGGTAGATCCAGGCTTCAACGACGTGTCCGAAGATGTCTCGGATCCGCCATTGATACGCATCGCGGAGGGTAATTATTCGCTATGGGCATCGAACGAGCGTTGGCAGTGCCTCTGGTCCGGAGAGAAATCGGCGTCCAACGCCAACGATGTTTCCAAATCTGGGATTCCAGCCCACAGTTCAAACCCGAACTACAACTCTGACCGTCTTGGCCAAGGTGACTATGTCGCACGAGTTCAAGTGTGCGTTCCCGGGTTGGAGGATGGTGATCGCTGCAAGCAATACCCCTCAGGCACTCTGAAGCCGATTGGATTATTGCAAGAGTACGGAGATACCGAACGCATGTGGTTCGGTATGGTGGCGGGAACGTACTCCAAGAACAAGGGGGGCGCCGACATCATGAAGAACGTCGGACCATTCACTGACGAGGTCAACGTCAATAATGATGGGCGACTCATCAGGGTCGCGGGGCTCAAGGACGAAACCGGGAACGTCAATGGCAACCAATCCTCCCGCTCTAACGGAATTTCCAACGCGCTCTCGCTCTACCGAATCATCAAGTACAAGCATTCTGATGGAACCTACGGCACCAACGGAAACAATTCTAATAACTGCACATTCCGACTAGCCGAGTTCGGAGATGGCACATGTCAGAACTGGGGAAATCCGTTTGGTGAAGGGTTCCACTCCGTGCTGCGGTACTACGCAAACGAACCCCCTTCCGGAGATTTTCGCTCAAACGATTCAAATGAAATCAAGGGCCTGAATCCCCCGCAGTCGTATAAATTCTCGCTCGAAGACAACAATGCCTGCGCGTCGTTGAACGTCGTGTCGTTCAACAACAGCACGATTTCCTACGATGGCGACCAACTGGATGACAATTCTGATGGCGTTGGCTCCATCGGGTCGACCTTGAGCTCAGACGAGCTAACAAACGTGGTCGGGGTGGGTGAAGGAATTCACGGAAAAACGTATTTTGTTGGAGAGAACGGAGCCACAAGCCAGGGCGACGCCGGATACCAGGTTTGCACAGCGAAAACCGTAAGTAGCCTGGGGGATGTGCGTGGACTATGCCCGACTGCACCACGCTTGGAAGGCACCTTCAAGATCGCCGGGCTGGCGCATTACGCACATACAAACGATATCAACGACAAGGTCGCCGGCCTTCAAACAGTCAAGACCTATGCAGTCAATCTGGCATCCGCGACGCCGCAAATTGACATCCCTGTTCCCAACTCACCGGCCAAATCGGTGCGAGTTCTCCCTGCCTGCCAGAACATTGACCTGAAGAAAGCCAACGGCTCGACCATTTCCGGGCTGTCGGGCGCATGCTCCATCGTCGACTTCAAAATTGTAGAACCACATGCCGAAACGAACGGGATCGGTACCGGCAAGTACTACGTAAACTGGGAGAACGGCGAGCAAGGCGGGGACTATGACCAGGACATGTGGGGCGTACTTTCGTACACGATCTCAGACTCCAAAATTGAGATCACGACCGACGTCATCGCCTACAGTGGCGGTGGCGCACGAATGGGCTTCGGTTACGTTATCTCGGGCACCACAGAAGACGGTGCGCATTTCCACTCCGGGTCCGGGGACGGCGCGGGCTTTGTTTACCATGACCCGACGGCCGCGACCGATTGTCCCACTGGTTGCAATACAAGTGACGGACCGACCAGCTACACGTATGCCTTGGGATCGTCCACCGCCAGCTTCCTGCAAGACCCTCTTTTCTACGCCGCGAAATGGGGCGGATTCAATGACATTGACGGCGATGGGACGCCGAACCAGGTCGCGGAATGGGACGCTGTGGATGAGCAAGGAAATCCAGGGGCAGATGGCATCCCAGATACCTATTTCTTTGCCGTTGAACCACGCCAACTGGAAGAGCAGCTTCGACGGGTGTTTGACGAAATTATTGGCCAGGTAGCGTCGGGCACCGCTGCCGCCGTTGTCGCGAACGCTCGGGAGGGTGAAGGCGCGGTCTACCAAGCCCTGTTCGAGCCCACACGCTCAGACAGCCTGGGCAACGAAGTTCGCTGGATCGGGACACTGCATGCGCTCTGGGTCGATTCCAACGGATATCTCCGCGAAGATGATGGCGACGCCGTATTGGAGGACTACGCCAGTGATCCTGCCGTGGAGCTCTTTTTTGACGAGTCCAATCCCGACCCGGCACAACAGCGAACCAAAGTGCGCCGATATCCAGGCGACCCGCTCACAAGCACTCCGCAGGTGTTCGACCTAGACAAACTGAACACCTTATGGAATGCCCGCGAGCAACTCGCCGGCATCGTCGGCACGGATTCGCAACGGACATACAGTTCGACGGCCGACAACGGCCGCTACATCCTGACTCACCTCGATTTCGATTTCGACGGCAAGGTCGACAACGGCGAGGTTGTTGACTTCGTCGCTTCAACCTTTGGTGATGGCCGGTTTGGCATTCTGAATGCTCCCGACAAAGACACAGCAGCGATCCTCGTCGAATACGTGCGAGGAAAAGATTTCAGCTCTCCGCTGCTCAGGCCGCGAACGCTCGACTACGATGGCGATGGCACATCCGAAACGATGCGTCTAGGCGATATCGTGCAATCAACGCCGACCGTGGTCGCCGCGCCCGCGGAGGCGTTCGATTTGCTGTATGACGATGCCAGCTACGCTGCTTTTCGGCAGAAGTATGCTCAACGCAGAAATGTCGTCTACGTGGGCGCGAACGACGGCATGTTGCACGCCTTCAACGGTGGTTGTTTCGATCCGTCGGGGCCCCGGTTCACCAAGACAGGGGGCGGATGTTCCGTCGGGCATCCGCTCGGCTCCGAATTATGGGCATACGCGCCGTATCACCTGCTGCCACACCTGACGTGGACCACCAATACCGAGTACACACACGTGTGGTATGTGGACGGAAAACCACGGGTGTTCGATGCCCGAATCTTCGGCGCCGACACTGACCATCCTGATGGCTGGGGAACGGTGCTGGTGGTAGGTTTCCAGTTTGGTGGCGGCGATATCACGCTACCCGCCTCAAGCTATAGCAATGGCTTTAGCGATTTTTCGGTGAACTCGCTCCCCAGTTCGCGCGGGAAACGAAACTTAAAGCTCGGTGCGGCATACGTCGTCCTCGATATCACCAATCCGGAAAAACCACCCAAAGTGCTTGCGGAGATTTCGCATGATGATATGGGTTTCTCCACGTCGTTCCCGACTGTTGTCGCGATGCGTGAGCGAGCCTGCAAGGTTGGAGGATGTGTCGACGACCGTTGGTATCTCGCGTTCGGCAACGGCCCAGACAATCTCGATAGCATCACCACCAACCTGATTGATGCCGAAAGCAGCCAGTCTGGCAAGCTATTTCTTTACGACCTGGAGGCGCGGGAGTTCGTCTCGGGAACATCGCCGATCGACCTGGGGACGAATGCCTCGAAAGGCGCGAAGGACAGCTTCGTCGGCGATCCAGTCACGGTGGACTGGGACCTCGATTTCAAAGCCGACGCCGTGTTTTTCGGTACGGTCGGCGGTTCTTCCGATGCTCCGGATGGCAAGCTGTTCAAGCTCGACGTCAAGGAAGAGGCTTCCGCCAGCAACTGGCTGGGCCCGGTGGTCCTGCTCGATACGGGCAATCCTGTGACGTCAACGCCGTCAGTCACTTTCGATGAATTTGGCAATCGCTGGGTTTTTGCGGGGACCGGACGCTTCTACAGCGACGCGGACAAATCCAGCTCCGACCAGCAGGCATTGTTTGGCGTTATTGATACGGCCGATACGGCGGCTGCCAGCAATCCGATCCGCAGCTATTCGGGTCTGGTGGACGTGACGAACGCTCGGGTCGCAACCTCCGGAGTCATTGACGGTGTGTCCTACGGTGGCAACGACATCACCGACCAGCTAACCCTGGTAGACACGACTGCACAGGCCTACGGCTGGAAGCTGCAGCTGTCCACCGCCCCGGCAGAACGCAATGTGACATCGACATCCCTGCTGGGTGACATCTTGTTCGCATCAGCCTTTACGCCCAGCTCGAATTTGTGCGGTGGGCAAGGCAGTAGCGAGTTGTATGGCCTGTTTTTCAAGACCGGCGCCCCAAGTCCAGATATTCCGACGTTCTCGACCACACCGGCCACGATCGCAGGGGAGACCGTCGAGGAAGCGATTCGCAGCGTCGACCTGGGCGTTGGCCTGGCGTCGGCTCCCAGCCTGCATGCTGCAGCTGCTCGCGATAATCGTGGTCTGACGGTCTTTACGCAGACATCCACCGGTGCCATTGAGCGCCGGGAAGGGGCCATTACCCAGGCGGCTCGAAGCGGCGAGATCAGTTGGCAGGAAACGTACCTGTGCGAGTAACGCAGCGAGGATTCACTTTGATTGAGATGGTGATCGTCGCGGTCATTGTCGGAATACTTGCTGCGATCGCGATCCCCAGCTATCAGTCCTATCTAGCCAAAAGCGCTCGGGCACAGGGCAAGCACTGCCTCGTCGAGGTCCAGCAGCGGATGGAGAAGTTCTTTGTCCGCAACCATCGTTACGCGACAACCATCGGAGCGCTGGGCTATGACGTGGATGAGAAGGATCAACTGCAATGTTCCGACATTTCTGACGGTAGCCCTACCGGCCGGAGCTATTCGATGGCGATCAGCACACCCAGCAGTACTGGGTGTACCAATGCAATCTGCTACGAGTTAATAGCATCGCCGACCGGATCTCAGGCCGCAGACGGAGCGTTGTCGCTGGTCGTAAAACGCACGACTGCGACGCCGGACGGCCGTCCGGATGTGCAGCGGTTCCGCACCCAGGGCAGCGACAAGACTAGCTGGTGAGCACGCCGCTCATCGCCTGAGCCAACTCGGCGGCCGCTGCGGGCGCCATCGCAACACCATTTCGATGGTGTCCTGCGTTGATCCAGAGGTTGTCGCTCAACTGCCCGATCCGTGGCTCTCCCGTGGACGACCCCGGACGCAGCCCGGCCCAATGTTCGACGACTGGATAATTCGTGAGAGTCGGCTGGATACGCACAGCCAACTGCTGCAGGGCCACCCGCCCCGCCTCCGTTGTACTCGAATCAAATCCGACGTACTCCATCGTGCTGCCGCATAGCACCAGCCCGTCGCTACGTGGGATGACATAAGCGCCGCCGCCGAGCGTAATCTCGTGAAACTCGCCGGGAGGCGCCGCGAAAGCAATCATCTGCCCCCGCACGGGCTCGACATCGATGATGTCAGCCAGGTCACCCAGCACTGCAGCCGCCCAGGCCCCAGCGCAGACCACGACATGGTCGTACTCCGGGAGCCTACCTTCCGATATTTGCAGGGTCGCATGATCGCCCCGCAGCTCGACCTGCGCTGCATGTTCGGGATAGATGTGCACCCCTTTCGAGACCGCGATATCCGCAACGGCTCGAGCCGCCCTTGGCGTTCTGACCTGCCATACATCTGGCAGCAACACCGATCCATCTGCCTGAGCCCGCACATCCACTCCGCTGCGATGCCCCCACTGCTCCGCTGGCGCATGCTGGTCCAGCACTCTCATGCCGGACTTGAGCAACCCTGCCTGCCCTTCGCACCCAGCATCGCTCAATTCATCACGCCAAAGCTGGGCGCCGCGCAACGACAACGTCGTGATTCGGTCGGAATAGTCCCAGGGCCACAGCGGACAAAGTATGCCGCCGCCTGCCCATGATGCCCTGCCAGCCATATGCCCGGCATCGTATACGTCAACACCAGCGCCCTTGCGACGCAATTCGATGGCGCTCCACAAGCCAACGAGGCCGCCGCCAACAATGGCGACCCTCGGCGCTTTGTCGCTCGAACTCCGGGACAGCGCTATCATGATGATTGGTCAGGGATGCGCGCAGGACAAATGAGACACGAAGATTCCGGCGGCATACGCTTACAGACCTCACCGCCTCGAGAACGCGGTTTTACTCTCTTCGAATTAATATACACAGTCGTGATTGCCGCGATTCTGGCGGCGGTTGCGCTGCCTGCATATCAAGGCTACGTCCTCAAGTCGAACCGCTCCGTCGTGCGTGCTTACCTGCAGCAGTTACAAGGCCAGCAGGAAGCCTACGCGCTGACTCATCGTGGTCAATATGCGACATCGGTCAAGACGCTCACCGGCGCGGCGTCTCCCTTTTTCATCGATTCCGCGGGCCAGGTGTCCAGCACGCTCCAAGACCAATCCTTGTTCAAGATCTCGATGGTGGACGCCTCGACAACCGGCTTCACATTGGTCGCGGAGCCGGTCGGCAGGCAGTCGAAAGATTCGGATTGCTCCATTTATCTCTTGGCGTCTGACGGCCGCACGTGGGCGAACAACAAGGATTTTAGCGACGCACTCGCAGCGGAAGACAAAGGCTGTTGGACTAGCTAGCCGACACGCAGCGCGGACGGAAGAGAAAACGTAATCGTCTCCTCCCGCCCCTTGAGCTCCTCCGCTGCCACACCGCCATGCTCCTTCAAGCGGTCGATCACGCGGCGAACGAGCACTTCCGGTGCGGAGGCACCCGCCGTCACGCCAACGCTGCGACAGTTCTCCAGCCACGCGGCCTGAATGTCGTCAGGTCCGTCGATCAACCATGCCTGCGTCCCACATTGTTCGGCGAGTTCACGCAGACGGTTGGAATTGGAGCTGTTGATGGATCCGACCACCAGCACCACGTCGGCGCGACGCGCTAGGTCTCGCACCGCATCCTGACGGTTCTGCGTGGCATAGCAGATGTCGTCCTTGCGCGGTCCCTGTACAGCCGGAAACCTCGCTCTCAACGCGTCGATGACGCGTGCGGTGTCGTCCACCGACAGCGTGGTCTGCGTGACGTAGGCCAGGCGTTGCGGGTCTCGCGGCGTGAGCGCGTCGACATCTTCCGGTGTTTCAACCAGGTGAATGCGCCCGCCACCAGCGGCATCGAACTGCCCCATGGTGCCTTCGACCTCCGGATGGCCGGCGTGACCGATCAGCACGACGTCCAGCCCCTGCCGGGAGTAGCGGGTGACCTCGATATGTACCTTGGTCACCAGCGGACAGGTGGCGTCGAACACGGTCAGGCCACGGCTGTCAGCGTCCTTCCGGACCTGTTGCGACACGCCATGCGCCGAGAATATGCAGGTGGCGCCGGAGGGGATTTCGTCGACTTCGTCGACGAAGATCGCGCCCTCGTCACGAAGGCGGTCCACCACGAAGCGGTTGTGGACGACTTCATGTCGCACATAAATCGGTGCGCCAAGCTGCTGTAGCGCGCGTTCCACGATTTCGATGGCGCGATCAACACCGGCGCAAAAGCCACGGGGGTTGGCGAGCAAAATATCCATGGAATGCCTGTCAGGCGTTAGGGGACGACGACGCCCGACGACTGGATAACAACATGTCCAGCACGAGCATCAAGGCGCCCAGGGTAATGGCGATGTCCGCAACATTGAAGGCCGGGTAGTGCCATGTCTGCCAGTGGAAATCAATGAAGTCGACGACGTAACCGCGTGCCGCGCGATCAATGACGTTGCCCAAGGCCCCACCCAGGACCAGACATAGCGCAACCGCCAGCAGATGCTCGTCCCGAGGGTGATTGCGCAGCCACCAGAGAATCCAGACCGATACCGCCACGCCGAGCACGATGAACACCCACGGCGGAAACTCGGCAAACATCGAAAACGCTGCGCCGGTGTTATGCAGATGCGTCAGGTTGAGAATGGGCAGCAGCTCGATCCGCTCATATTTCAGCAAGGAGCGGAAGACCAGCTGTTTGGTGACCTGGTCTAACAGGATGATGGCGGCAGACAACCACAGCCAGTGAACATTTGTCGCGCGAAACGCCATCGAATCAATTCTCCAGACGCTGCCACGCATCGGCAACGTCACGTTCAATTTGTTGTTTGAGAGCCGGCAAGCCGTCGAAACGCCGCTCCGGCCGGATGAAATCGACGAACTCGACCCAAAGTCGGTCGCCATACAAATCATGCACTCCTTCCAAGCAATGGACTTCCAGCAAGGCGCCCTGCCCGCTAACGGTTGGTCGTGTCCCGTAGTTCGCGACGCCGGGAACTGCGACGGCATTGCCTGTCGTAACGCGCACCGCGTAGACACCGTGGCGCAACGCAGCCTTGCGACGCAAGCGCAGATTCGCTGTTGGGAACCCGATCGTCCGTCCCGCCTGCTGCCCGGCCTGGACCCGGCCCGTAACGCGATAGCGTTGCCCTAGCAAGCGATTCGCCTGTCGTAACTCGCCGGCGGCCAGCGACTCGCGCACACGGGTGCTGCTAACGCGTTCACCGTCATCGACCACGGTGCGGGCGACGTCGACATCAAAACCGCCTCGCTCCCCCGCCTGCTTCAGGGACCGCACATCGCCCGCCCGTTCTGCTCCGTACCGAAAATCCTCGCCGACAATGACTGTTCGGCAGCCGAGCCCGTCCACAACCACTCGGCGCACAAAATCATCTGGAGACGTCGATGCCAGCGCTGCGTCGAAGCGAAGGCACAGCAACTGATCGACAAGCTGGCCTTCGCTCAACATAGCCACTGTTTCGGACAATCGGTTCAGGCGTGGTGGCGCCGAGGCAGCGTCGAAATATTCCCGCGGGGTGGGCTCGAATGTCACCAGCGTGGTCTTGGCGCTTCCCGCGCAATCGCTCAGCTGCTGCAGAATCGCACGATGCCCGCGGTGGAGGCCGTCAAAGTTGCCAATCGCGACGACGGAGGGCCGATGGGCAGGCCGCAAGTTGTGGAGTCCTCGGATCAGCTGCATTTGTGACGAATTATACCGAGCCGGGCCCGGTTTCGCCGACGGTGTCGACGACATCCGCAAGCCGGAAGTCGCGGGGGCGAAGACCCAGCACCAAGATGACCAGTGCGTAGATCAGGCCGCCCCCACCCACTGCTGCCAGCAGCCAGGTGACGCGGGTCCATAGGTCGGCCGCGATCCACTCGTCCACCGGACCACCTGCAAGAATCAGCACGGCGCCCATCGTCGCCGCCGCCACGCAGGTCGACACGATGATTCGAACCAGTCCACGAGAGACCGTGAGGCCGATGCCGCGTTTCAGCGCGCGGTACAGCAATGCCGCGTTAATGAACGCACCCAACGATGTACCCAGCGCCAGACCTGCGTGGACGCCTTCGATGCCGAGCAGGGTGAAGGCACCGACAAGCGCGATGTTGAGCACCATGGTCAGACTGAGCGCGATCACGCCACAGCGGACAGGCGTGCGTGCGTCCTCCCGTGAGTAAAAGGCCGGCGTGAGAATCTTGACGAGGCTGAAGCCGAAGAACCCCAGCGCGTAGGCCATCAGGCTGCGTCGTGTCATCTCGACATCGACAGCCGAAAACGCGTTGTACTGGAACAGTGTGGTCACAAGCGGCCCAGCCAGAACGAGCAAGCCCACAGCGGCCGGCATCCCCAGCAGGAACAGGAAGCGCAGCGCCCAGTCGACGGTCGCGGCGAACTCCTGTTTGCGACCGCCGGCATGCTGACCCGACAGGCGCGGCAGAATGACGGTCGCGAGCGCGATCGAAAACACGCCCAGCGGAAACTCCATCAATCGATCGGAGAAATACAACCAACTGATACTGCCGGTGACCAACAACGACGCCAGAATCGTATCGAGCAGCAGATTGATCTGCGCCACCGACGACCCGAACAAAATCGGCCCCATCATCCGCAGAATTCGCCGCACCTGGGGGTCGGAAAAGTTCACGCGGGGCCAGGTCAAGACGCCCAGCCGACTGACACTCGGCAGATGAAAACCCAATTGGACGACACCCGCGACCAGCACCGCGACGGCGAGCGCGTGGGTCGAGGGCGCAAAGACCACCGCCGCGGTGATCAGACAAACGTTAAGCCAGACGGGTGAGAAGGCTGGGATCGCAAAACGGTTGTAGGTGTTCAACACACCGGCGAAAAGCGCGGATAACGAAATCAGCAGCAGATACGGAAACGTCCACCGCAGCATGTCCGAGGCTGCCTCGAACTTGACCGGATCATCAACAAAGCCGACCGCGAATACGGCAATGACCGCCGGCGCGAAAGCGACGCCCAATGCGGTCAGCACGACGAGCACGACGCCCAGGGTGCCGGCTGAAACCGCGATCAGCCGCTTCACCTCCAGATCGCCGTCCGCTGAACGCGTTGCGGACAGCACCGGCACAAAGGCCTGCGCGAAGGCCCCTTCGGCAAACAACCGCCGTAAGAAATTCGGAATCTTGAACGCGACGAGAAACGCGTCCATGCCCACACCAGGCCCGAACAGCGTCGCGAACAGAACCTCTCTCGCCAGGCCCAGAACGCGGGACACCAGTGTCATGCCGCCAACAATCGAGGTGGATCGAACTATCGTGCTCAAACTGCGACCCGGAGGGCGGAAAGCGCGCTAGGTTAGCCGAATCACCGAGCATTGGCGTTGGTGATTGACTTTACGCGGGAACACCATAAAATACGCGGCCTTCAATCATCCGCCAACCCCGTTTTCGAAGAGGATCTACGTGGCGAATTCCGCACAAGCACGCAAGCGCGCCAAGCAGGCCAAGGTGGCTCGCGAACGCAACATGAGCCAGCGTTCCATGACGCGTACATCCATCAAGAAGGTGGTCAACGCGATCGAAAGCGGTGACAAGGACGCCGCACAGGCCGCCTACACAGCTGCCGTTCCGGTCATCGACCGAATGGCGCGCAAAGGATTGCTGCATGCCAACAAGGCTGCTCGTCACAAGAGCCGCCTGAGCAAGCGCATCCAAGCGCTTTAATCCGGCTTCATCAAGCGGATTTGGCAAAAAGCCGGCTTAAAAGCCGGCTTTTTTGTGCGCCTCAGTCGTTCAAGGCCATGTTGTCCCGGTGGATCAGCTCGGCGTCGCCCACGTAACCCAGCCGGTCGACCAGTTCACTGCTGGCGCAGCCGAGAATCCGGATCGCATCCTCACTGGCGTAGTTGGTGATGCCGGTGGCGAGACGCTGCGCGCCGTCCGAGGCGACTATCTCCACCAGATCACCACGCCGGAACTGGCCGCTCACCCGGACGACGCCCACGGGCAACAGACTGCTGCCCCGCTTGCACAGCGCCCGCGCAGCTCCGGCATCGACTGCAATCGTGCCTGCAATCCGCAGCCGTCCGGCAATCCAGCGTTTGCGACCTTTGAGTGCAGCGCCGCTGGGCGTCAGCCGTGTGCCCCGGGCGGTTCCGTCGATCGCGCAGGCCAGCGCGTCGTCACCAGAACCATCGAGCAGCAAGGTCCAGGCACCGCTCTTGGCCGCCAGCGCCGCCGCGTCGAGTTTAGTGACCATGCCGCCGCGACCCAGCCGGCCCGAGCTGGCCCCGGCATAGGCACGGAGCGCGGGATCACCCGCCGCACCGGCTTCCACCAGCTCCGCATCCGCGTGTGTGGTCGGATCGGCGGTCATCAAGCCCGGTTGGTCGGTGAGGATGATCAAGCCATCGGCGTCGACGAGCTGCGCGACCACCGCCCCCAGACGATCGTTGTCGCCGAAGCGGATCTCGTCCGTCGCCACGGTGTCGTTCTCGTTGACGACAGGAACAACCCCCAGGTCGATCAGCGACAGCAGGGTCGATCGCGCGTTGAGGTACCGACGGCGGTCGGCGACGTCGTCATGCGTCAGCAGCACCTGCGCGGTGTGCAGGCCATGCTTGCTGAATGCGTCACCCCAGGCCTCGGTCAGCCCCATCTGCCCGATGGCGGCAGCGGCCTGCAGACGGTCCAGCGAATCGGGTCGCTCGGACCACCCCATACGCGCCATGCCTTCGGCCACGGCGCCGGAAGACACGATCACGATTGGCGTGCCTGCGCCAACGGCGCTCGCGACCTGCTCTGACCAGCGTGCGATGGCCGCGTGATCGAGGCCGCGCCCCCCCCGTGTGATCAACGAGCTCCCGATCTTGACGACCAGACGCCGGGACTCGTTCATCCGACGGCCTCGTCGTCGCCCTCGATCTCGTCTGCGTCCATCGTCTTCAGGTGCTCGTAGATGTCACGCATCAGTGTCTTGGTGCCATCGCCGGAATGACTGGAGACCGCATAGACCGGCCCGGTCCATGTAAGGGATTCAACGAGTTCCGACAGCTCTTCGGCCGCCAGTTCTTCGCCGAGAATGTCGGTCTTCGTCAGCACCAGCCATCGAGGAATGGCCGCAACGGCCTCCCCGTACTGCTCCAGTTCCGCATCGATCTTGCGCACGCGTTCCGCGGCGGACTCGCCAATCGCGTTCTCGGGTTCGACCAGGTGCAGAATCAGACGCGTGCGCTGCAAATGCCGCAGGAACTGATGCCCCAGCCCAACCCCGTCCGCGGCCCCTTCGATCAAGCCGGGGACATCCACCATGACGAAGCTCTCGGCGGGGCCGACGCGCACGACCCCCAGGTTGGGATGCAAGGTGGTGAACGGATAATCCGCGACCTTGGGCTTGGCCGCCGAGACAGCACTGATCAGGCTTGATTTGCCGGCGTTCGGCATGCCAGCAAGGCCGACGTCCGCGAGCAGCTTGAGTTCCAGGCGCAGCTTTCGCCGATCGCCCGGCTTGCCAGGCGTGAACTGGCGTGGCGCGCGATTGGTACTGCTCTTGTAGCGTGCGTTGCCAATGCCATGCCAGCCGCCATGGGCCACCATCACCTTCTGGCCGTGGTTGGTGAGTTCACCAATGGTCTCGCCGGTTTCCATATCCTGGATCACCGTGCCGAGCGGCATCTGGATAACGCAGTCATCGCCCCGCGCGCCGGTGCAATTGGCACCGCGACCATTCTCGCCGCGCTTGGCCGCAAACCGCCGGGTGAACCGGAAGTCGGCCAGCGTGTTGATCTCCTCGTTACCCACGGCGTAGACATGGCCACCATCGCCACCATCCCCGCCGTCCGGCCCGCCGAAGGGCACGTATTTCTCACGGCGGAATCCCACACAACCGTTGCCGCCATCGCCGGCTTCGACGGTGATGGCTGCCTCATCAACAAACTTCATGGATGACTCCGCTACCGTGAAATGGCGCGTCGGGATGACCCGCCTGCGCGCAGATACGAAAAAGGCCCCGCCGGCATGCCGACGAGGCCTTTTTCAAGTCGCGTCGGCGGCTATGCCAACTCGACCGGCTCGATGCGCACGAACTTGCGCTTCTCGGCGCCCTTGACTTCAAACACCACACGGCCGTCCACCTTCGCGAACACGGTGTGATCCTTGCCAACGCCTGCGTTGTCGCCGGCACGGAAACGGGTGCCACGCTGGCGCACGATGATGCTGCCCGCGGAAACCACTTCCCCACCGAAGGCCTTGACGCCCAGTCGTTTGGACTCGGAATCGCGGCCGTTGCGAGTACTACCGCCTGCCTTTTTATGTGCCATGAGTGTGCTCCTTAGCCGGCGATGCCGGTGATCTTGAGTTCGGTGTAGTTCTGGCGGTGGCCCTGGGTTCGCTTGTAACCCTGGCGGCGCTTGAACTTGATGACGCGGATCTTATTGCCGCGGCCTTCGCCAGCCACCTCGGCCGTCACCGATGAACCATCAACGAACGGCGTGCCGATCTTGACGGATTCACCCTCACCGACCATCAGCACTTCGTCGAACGTAATCGTGTCGCCAGCCTCGGCTGCCAGGGTTTCGACGCGAATGACGTCGCCCTCGGCCACACGATACTGCTTGCCACCTGTCTTAATGACCGCGTACATCTGAAATTCTCCGGAACGAAACTACGGCACAAGACGCCGCAGCCAAAATTCAAGGGCGCGAATTCTACGTCGAGACGGGTTTTCGGTCAACGAAAAGTCTGCTATCCCGTACTTCTGCCCGCTCTGAAAGCGGCGGCGGACAAACAGTTTTGTCCGCTTTGCAGTTACGGCACCAAGTTTGACTTAAAATCAAACGCTTAGATAGCCCCCTGGTTGTTCTCGGCTCACGCTGTCGCTAGCATCCGCGCATTCGCCCGCCGAACCTTTCGAATGAAACTTGCCGAACTGCTGTCTCCGATTGCCTCCGACATGGCCGCAATCGATCAACTGATCCGGGATGAACTGCAGTCCGACGTCATACTGATCAACCAGATCGGCCACCACATCATTGCCGGCGGCGGCAAGCGCATGCGCCCTGCCCTGGTCGCGTTCTCCGCACAGGCGCTCGCCTTCGATGACTCGCGTGTTCCGGTGGCTGCGGCAATCATCGAGTTCATTCACACCGCGACCTTGCTACACGACGATGTGGTCGATGAGTCCACGCTCCGTCGCGGTCGAGAAACCGCCAACGCCAGCTTCGGCAATGCAGCCAGCGTCCTCACCGGCGATTTCCTCTATTCGCGCGCATTCGAGCTAATGGTCCGGTTGCAGTGCATGCCGATCATGGATCTTCTGGCGCGCACGACCAACGCCATCGCCGAGGGCGAGGTCCTGCAGCTGATGAATATCGGCAACCCGGACATCTCCGAAGCGCAATACCTTGACGTCATCGATCGCAAAACCGCGCGGCTGTTCCGGGCGGCGACGCTGCTCCCGGCGCTGCTCAGCGAAGCGCCTGAGGCCCAGGCACAGGCGACAGCGGCGTATGGTCAGGCGTTGGGCATGGCGTTTCAGCTTGTCGACGATGCCCTGGACTATCAGGGCAGCGAATCGGACCTCGGCAAGCATGTCGGAGACGATCTGGCCGAGGGCAAGCCCACGCTGCCGCTGCTACGGGTACTGCAGCAAGGCAACGATAGTGCCCGCCGCCGTGTTCGCCGCGCGATTACCGAGGCCACGGCGGACGAACTGCCGGCGATCATCGACGACATCCGCGCTGTCGGCGCGATCGAACAAACCACACAACTGGCCGATGACTACGCATCGCAGGCAGTCCAGGCGCTGGACGCCCTGCCAGCCTCTTCGGAGCGCGACACCCTCGCCGCGCTTGCGCGTTTTTCGGTCGAGCGTATTAGCTGACCCAGAGCGGCCATAAAAAAAGGCGACCTGAGCGGTCGCCTTTTTTCGGTCCAGCGTTCGGGCCGGACCGGAATGATTTGGTCGGGGTGACAGGATTTGAACCTACGACCCCTGCCTCCCGAAGGCAGTGCTCTACCAGGCTGAGCTACACCCCGAACCAGTGGTCAGGACAGCGCCCCAACCGGCGGCGGACTATACGCAAAGCCCCCCGCTGACGCAACGGATTCACGGCCGTATCAGGGGGTGCGAATGGCCAGTAGGCGGATCTCCGACATGTCCTCGATGGCGAAGCGCAGGCCTTCACGGCCGAGCCCGCTATCCTTGACGCCACCGTAGGGCATCTGATCGGTGCGCCACGACGGTACATCGCCAATGATCACGCCGCCGACCTCCAGTGTGTCCCAGGCCTGCTGCATGCGGTAGAGATCGCGGGTGAAGATCCCGGCCTGAAGACCGAAACGGCTGTTGTTCACGGAGGCCAGGGCCTCGTCGAAGTCCTCGAAGCTGGACAGCACGGCGGCTGGCCCGAACGCCTCCTCGGTCACCAGCTTCTGGTCTCCGCCGACGTTTTCCATCAACGTCGCCTGGAGCATGGCCCCGTCGCGATCGCCACCACAGAGCAGCGTGCCGCCGGCAGCCTGGGCTTCTTGAATCCAGTCATGTAACCGTTTGGCTTCCCCTTCGGAGATCATCGGGCCAATGAAGGTGTCGCGGTCCTTGGGGTCACCCACCTTGAGGGATTTGGTCGCCTCGACAAAGCGGTCTCGAAACGACTCATAGACGCTGCTGTGAATCAGGATTCGCTGGACACCGATACAGCTCTGACCAGACTGGTAGAACGCGCCGATCAGCATGCGCTGCACGGCATCCTCCAGATCATCCCAGGTCTCGTCGACGATGCAGGCGGCGTTGCCGCCCAGTTCCATCACGACCTTCTTCTTTCCTGCGCGGGCCTTGAGTGCCCAGCCGACGGTGTCGGAGCCGGTGAACGACAGCAGTTTAAGCCGATGATCCTCAACCAGTGCGTCGGCGGCATCGCGCGTCATCGGCAGAATCGAAAATGCGCCCTCGGGCAGGTCGGTCTCGGCCAGCGTCTCTCCGATGATCAGGGCACCGACCGGTGTACGTGATGCCGGTTTCAAGACGAACGGACAGCCAGCCGCAATCGCCGGCGCCACCTTGTGCGCGGCAAGATTCAGCGGGAAGTTGAACGGCGAAATGAATGCGCAGGGACCAATCGGGACGCGTTTGTACATGCCCTGGTAGGCGGCGGCGCGGGCCGCATTTGCCAGGGGGATGACGGCACCGATGTCATGTTCGGTTTCGGCCGCGGCGACGCGAAACGTTTCGATCAGCCGTGTGACCTCGCCCTCGGCGTCATTGATCGGCTTGCCGGCCTCGATGCAAAGACTTTCCGCCAGTTCGTCGAAGCGATCACGAAAGCGTGACACGCAGTGCTCCAGCACCTCACGCCGCTGATAGGGCTTCAATGCGGCCATTGCCGGCGTGGCGGCTTCCGCCGCCGCGATCGCCTGGTCCAGCGTGGTTTCATCCGCAAGGGCAACGCGTGTGGCGACACCGCCGTTGTACTTGTCGGTCACATCCAGATCGGTGTTCGCCTGGACGGCTTTGTTCGCCAGATAGTAGGGATACTGGTCCTTGAGCATCGTGTCTCCTAGTGCAATCCATGATGCAAGTCGATGGTCGGGCCAGGCCCGCGACTTGGCTCTAATTGTTGACTTTGATCCGCCCCAGTCGTTCGGTGAGCTTGGCGTTTTCTCGGTAATCGACCGGCATGACCACCAGCGCCGGCCCCTCATGGGCCAGGGCTCGGTCCAGCGCAGGCCTGAGTTCAGACGCCCGGTGCACGTATTCACCCTGCCAGCCGAAACTCTCGGCCAGCTTGAGCCAGTCCGGATTGCCGAAGGACAGATTGGTGTGACGCTTGAACTCGTCCTGCTGCTTCCACGCGATCAGCCCGTAGCCGCCATCTTCCCAGACCAGCATTGTCACGTTCGCATTCAGGCGCGAGGCCGTCTCCATTTCCTGCACATTCATCATGAAATCGCCATCCCCGGCGATGCCAAGCACCTTGCGGTCCGGGTGGACCAGGTGTGCTGCAATCACGCCCGGCAACGGCAAACCCATGGAGCAAAAGCCGTTAGGAATGAGGCAGGTATTCGGTTCGTGGCAGTGGTAGTAACGGGCCGTCCACATCTTGTGCGCGCCGACACCGGACAGGAGGATGTCGTTGGGTCCCAGCGCCTGCCGCACATCCCAAATGGCCTTCTGTGGCTTGATCGGGCCGTCTTCGTCATCCTCGGCGTGCTCACTAAATTCACTGAGCATGCGTTCGCGCACATCGGCCTGCACGGCGAAATCGTAATCCGGAACACCGTCACGCTCGAAGCGCTCGTTGAGCATCCACAGGCAGTGCGCCAGATCACCCACGACCTCGACGGCGGGGTGATAGTCGCGGTCGATCTCGGCGGGCTCGAAGTCGATATGAATCACGGCACAGCGATCACCTCCCAGATTCCAGCGGCTGGGCGGGTACTCGACCATGTCGTAGCCCAGAGTAATCACGACATCGGCTGTCTCGACCGCATCGACAACATAATCGCGCTGCCCGAGCCCAATGGTGAACAGCGAATACGGCGCGTCCATGTCCACCGCGCCCTTGCCCATGAACGTGCTCATGACACCGATGCCGGTGCGCTCACAAAGTTTGCGTAGCTGTCGGGACGCGCGGCGGCGGATCGCACCATTGCCGGCGATGATCACCGGTGATCTGGCGTTGCGCAGCAGTTCGTAGGCGCGGTCAACGATCTTGTCGTCGGGCACCGGTCGGCGGAAGCGGCGCGGTTCGACCGGCTCGGTGGTCGCATCGCGCTTGGCGATGTTTTCCGGCAGCTCAAGCAGCACGGCGCCGGGTTTTTCCCGGCGTGCAATGCGAACAGCCTTGCGCACGATCTCAGGAACGGCGTCAGGTTCGTTGATGGTCTGCGCCCACTTGGTCACCGGTTCGTACATGCCGACCACATCCATGATCTGGTGGCTTTCCTTGTGCTGACGCGCCGTGGCGCCCTGCCCCGTGATGCACAGCAGCGGAGCGCGATCCATGTTGGCGTCAGCAACGCCGGTCAACAGATTCGTCGCGCCAGGTCCGAGCGTGCCCAGACAGCCTGCAGGGTTGCCCGTTAGACGCCCATAGACCTCCGCCATGAACGCGGCGCCTTGTTCGTGTCGCGTGAGAATGAATTCGATGCTGGAGTTCTCCAGCGAAAGCATGAAATCGGCGTTCTCTTCACCCGGCACGCCGAAGATGTACTCAATGCCTTCAAGTTCCAGGCACCGCACCATCAAGTCAGAAGTTTTCACCCGTCGCACTCCATGTGTCAGACCAGACCCCAGGTTCCCCTGCGCAACGGTACACCACTGCTATGACCGCTCCAGTTCCGATGCAGACCAGGGAGTGACTCACGGCACATTCAGGGATCACGCACGCCTCATCCCGCCCAGGACGCCAAATCCGCAGACATGAATTTACGGATCAGGCGCAACCGGTTCTTCTGGCTCCGACAGAGCGGGCGATGAATCGGCCGGCTCCGAAGATTGGGCGGGCGCAGCGTCTGTGTTGACCGGCGCCTGCGGCACCTTGCCGTCGCTCTCCTCCGCCTCTTCTTCCGGCGCATCCTCGCCGTCCGTCCGGGGGGCTGTTTCCTCGGCGCGTTCGGGCGGCGGACGCTCCGTTTCGGTGGCCTCGTCGGTGTCTTCCACGCTGGGCTCATCAGCCGGCTGGGCGGCGGCCTCTTCCTGCACGGCCTCCTCGGTGGTCTGGATACCGACCCGGAAGGCCGCGAAGCCTGGCATCACCACCTGGTTCAACGCCATGCCTAGGATCCGTCCCCGGTAGGGCGATCTCACCTCATGGCGAACGTTGGTGATCGGGTCGGTGATCGTGCCCAGTACCGTGCCTTCGGTGACCACATCACCAACACGCACCAGGGTCAGCAGAATTCCGCCGTGGTCCGAGCGCACCCAATACGACTCGTAGAACACCGGCTGTGGCGTTGACCAGCGACGTTCTCGATCAATCATGCCTAGCTGATGCATCAGCGTCTCGATACCGCGCACGCCCTGGTCGACTTGTTGTGGCTGAAGACGTAGCGGCTCGCCGGCCTCCAACGTCACGGCCGGAATACCCGAATCGACCGCCGCCCGCCGCAACGTGCCCTTCGCGCCCTCGGTGTGGAGCACGGCGATACCCCCGAATCCGCGGCTCAGTTCCACCACCGCGGGCTGGGTGAGATCTGCTCGAAGCTGCGGCAGGTTGGTCCGGTGGAACGACCCGGTATGCAGATCGGCCAGCCGGTCGCAGTGCTCAATGACTTCGGTGAAGAAGGAATACGCCACGCGGGAGGCCAGGCTGCCGGTCGGCGAGCCGGGAAAATAGCGATTGAGATCACGCCGGTCGGGCAGATATCTCGAATTGCGCTGAAAACCAGCCAGGTTGACGATGGGCACGCCGATCACGGTGCCGGACAACGCGTTCGGGTCCAGCGAATGCACGACGCGGCGGATGATCTCGATGCCGTTGAGCTCATCACCATGCACGGCGCCGGTCAGGCACAGCACCGGTCCTTCCTGCGCGCCATGCGAAATCAGAACGGGCGTCGCCCCGCCGAGTTGACCGAAATGGTAACTCGCGGTCCAGGCCAACTGCCGCCAGGTACCGGGTTCAACCGATTGCCCCAGCAACTGGAACGGCTGGACCCCGTCTGGGTCGACCTCCGGATCGGGCGGAGTGGCCACCGGCTCTGCGCCTGCTGCCACATCGGCTGCGGACGGAGCCGCTGTCGCCGTCTCGCCCTGCGAGGCGGCCCTGGTTGACGCGCTCGAAACACCCGCCTCTTCCAGCGCCGGCTCTGGCGCGCTGTTGGTGACCGGGGCTTGCGCGATGGCGGCGGGCCCAGACAGCGCTGCGGCAGACAAGGCGATGATGATGCGATTGATCATGGTGTTGCAAACTAGCAAAGATCCCTTCCTTTCTGGAAAAACGGACGCTGTTCATGCTGGATTCGTGCGACCGGCGTGGCGATTCCCTAGACTGATACTCGGGCATTCAACAGACGCAAGACTTCATGCGATGGTTCCTTTCGGCTGTGATCGCAGCCAGTTTGGCCAGTCCCTTCAACGCCACGGCTGACAGCCGCACGCCCGGCAAGGTCATTGCCGGTTGGGTAGAAAAAGTGAGCCTCCAGCCGTGGAACGTGATTGTTTCAGCCAAGCTGGATACCGGCGCTCTCACGTCGTCTATCCACGCCGAAGATATTGAGCGTTTCGAGAAAGACGACGAACGCTGGGTGAGGTTCACGCTGGTTCTGGAAGACGAGAACGATAAGGTCCATCGCATCGAAACCGAACAAGCGCTCGCCAGAAACGTCCGAATCAAGGACCATGACGACCCCAGCGCGCGCCGCGCGGTCGTGGAACTGGAACTGTGCTTCGATGGCCGCAGGCACCGGACACAGTTCTCGCTCGCAGATCGCGGCGACTTCATCTACCCCGTGTTGTTGGGCCGCCGCTTCATGGAGGATGTCGCCGTCGTTGATCCGGAAAGCACGTTTTTGACCCAGGCGCGCTGTGAATGAGCGTTGGCTCCCGGACCTGCACGCGGCGGTCGGGGCTAATTGTTGACCATCGGTCCCAGGGGAGATGGGGATGACTGACGTGACACTGCACGCACTAATTGAAGCCATGGGATCCATGGCCGCATTCAGCGGGACACTCCATTGAGAAATCTGCCGGTCTGGATCATCGCCGCGCTGCTCATGGTCGCCGGCGGCCTGCTGTGCGCCTACAAGGTCAATGTACTCGGACTCCCGTTGCTGCCGAGCACCGACGCCGCAGTCTGGACCGTCGAAGCCCGTGCCGCGTTTCGCGCACGAGGCGGCCCCGTCAAGGCAACGCTGCTCATTCCGCGCGAACCGCCTGGTTTTGAACGCCTGGATGAGAACTACATTTCGAACGGGTTTGGAGTCTCTCAGGAAGTCAGCGGCCAGAACCGGGCAGCACTGTGGGCGGTGCGCCGGGCTAGCGGAATCCAAGCGGTCTACTACCGCCTGACGGTCTTTGAAACCCAAACCGGCAACACCACGCATAACGACCCCTTTCCGGGCTATCCCCGTGTGCCGGACTATGGCGAGTCCACCCAGGCCGCTGTGAACGCCTTGCTCAACGAAGTGCGTTCGGAGTCCGCCGACATCGCGACCTTCGCACGCGCCCTGATCGCGCGGATGAACCGTGAGGGAGCCAATCCGTCGGTCGACAGTCTGCGCACCGGCGGCGACAGCCCCGGCGCGTGGGCGCAATGGCTGGTCGATGTACTGGCCGGAGCGCGCATCCCGGCCCGTGTCATCTGGGGTCTTCCGCTGGTCGATGGCACGCGTGATGCAACCCTGGTGCCGTACATCGAAGTGCATAACGAACAGCGCTGGATCCCCATGTCGCCGGAGACGGGAGTGGTCGGCCTGCCGGACGACTTTCTGGTCTGGCGCATCGGCAACGACCCGCTGCTGGCGGTGGATGGCGGGGCGCAGCCCGATGTCCGCTTCTCGGTGACACGTAGCCAGCGTCAGATCGTGTCCATCGCGCGTGACCGGGCGAAACTGCACGGCTCGCTGATGCTGGACTACTCGCTGTTTTCGCTCCCCGTTCAGACACAGAACGTCTATCGGGTGTTGCTCACCGTGCCGTTGGGGGCCTTTCTGGTCGTGCTGCTGCGCAACGTGGTCGGCGTCAAGACCTTCGGTACCTTCATGCCGATCCTGATCGCGCTGGCGTTCCGTGAGACCAAGCTGCTGTGGGGGATCGTGCTGTTTTCTCTGATCGTGGCCCTTGGCCTTGGACTACGGTTTGCGCTGGAGCGGTTAAAGCTGCTGCTGGTTCCGCGCCTGGCATCGGTCCTGATCATCGTGATTCTGCTGATGTTGTTCGTCAGCCTGGTGAGCCATCACCTGGGCATGAACCGCGGCCTGTCGATTGCGCTGTTCCCGATGGTGATTCTCGCGATGACCATCGAGCGCATGTCGCTGGTGTGGGAGGAACACGGTGCCTGGGAGGCCATTCTCCAGGGCGGTGGCAGCCTGCTCGTCGCAGCCGCGGGCTTCCTGATCATGAGCAACCAAACGCTCACGCATCTCGTGTTCGTCTTCCCGGAATTACTGCTCGTGCTGCTCGGCGGCTGCCTGATTCTGGGGCGTTATACCGGCTATCGGCTGTCGGAGTTCTGGCGCTTCCGCGCCGTGCTAACCGGCAAAGACCCGTAATGCGCTGGCCTGGCACCATCTTGCGCGAGGCCGGCATTTTGTCGATGAATCAGCGTAACGCTGATTTCATCATGCTCAACAACGCACGCCGCCTTTATCCGCTGGTTGACGACAAACTGAAAACCAAGGAACTGGCCAAACGCGCAGGCATCGCGGTGCCCGCGCTGTATGGGGTGATTCGCACCGAGCACGCGATCAACGAGCTGGATGCGCTGCTGGGCGAGCACAAGTCCTTCGTCGTCAAGCCGGCTCACGGCAGCGGAGGCAACGGCATCCTGGTCATCACCGATCGCCGTCAGGGTCGTTTCGTGAAAGCCAGTGGCTCGATGATTTCGCGGGATGAGCTGGGCCACCACATCTCCAACATCCTGTCGGGCATGTTCAGCCTCGGCGGCATGCCTGACCAGGCCATGATCGAATACTGCGTGCAGTTCGATCCGATTTTTGAAGATGTCGCGTTTCAGGGCGTGCCGGATATCCGCACCATCGTGTTCCGTGGCGTGCCCGTCGCCTCTATGGTCCGGCTGCCGACACGGGCATCCGATGGCAAGGCGAATCTGCACCAGGGTGCCGTCGGCGCCGGCATCGACATGGCCAGCGGCCAGACCCAGTCCGGTGTTTGTCAGAACGCCCGCGTGTCCACGCACCCGGATACCGGGGCCGCACTCGCAGGCATCGGCATCCCTGGCTGGGAGACCTTGTTGCTGTTGGCCGCACGCTGCTACGACCTCGCCGCACTAGGCTATCTGGGCGTCGATGTGGTGCTGGATCGAGAGTTCGGCCCACTGGTGCTGGAGCTCAACGCACGCCCCGGGCTGTCGATCCAACTGGCGAATCGCCGCGGGTTGTTGCCGGCGCTCAAAGCCATCGAAGGGATGGAATCAATCCCGACCGCCGCCGACGAACGCGTCGCGCTGGGGCTGGACTTGCTTGCAGGCTCTGCAACGTCATAATGCAGCAACGATGCGAATCGGCGACGGTCCGTTCATCGAACATCATCGCGGGACGATGCGCTCAGGCGCTGGCGATTCTGGCTGCCACGTCGACGCGACATATCAATAAAAAACTCCGTGCGAACTCCGAGGAAGATCATGAAACACAGCCTGACTGGCGTGCTGATCGCCGTGACCATCATCCTGACGGGCTGCGGCTCACAGGGCGACCCGATCCAAGTTGAAAATGGCTGGGTCCGCGCCCTGCCCCCTGGCGCCAAGATGACGGCCGGTTATGTCACCGTCACCAACAACGGCGACGGCGAACTGCGAATGCTCGGCGTCTCCAGCCCGAATTTCGGCCGGATCGAAATGCACAGCACCTATCTCGAGGACGGCGTGCAGCGCATGCGCATGGTCGACGGCTACAAGGTCGCTCCCGGTGAATCGCTGGAACTGAAAGCCGGTGGCAATCATCTGATGATGCGGTTCCCTCGTGATCTGGAAGCCACTAGCGGAACCATCCCGGTCTCTCTCGCCTTTCGCGATGCGGCCGGCGAACTGGTTTCGATAGAATCAGCGTTCGAGCTGCGACAGTCAGCGCCGAACTGAATGTCAGCCCCCGCAGTCTGACCCGACCGCAGCATCCTGCCAGCCACTAGCGCGGAAATTCTCCCGCGCTGGCGTCTGCGGCACGCGTAAAATGGGCTGATGCATCTCGTCACTCTTGTTGCCAGCCTGGTTGCACTGCTATTCGGGCCGTTCGCCTATGCCTGGCTGAATCGTCAGCGACGGCTAAGCGCCGTGCTCGATGGCTTTGTGTTCGTCAGCATCGCCGGCATTGTCCTGCTCGAAGCCCTGCCCGAAGCCGTCGCACACGGCGGCGTGCTGGCATGGTTGGCGCTGGCGATTGGCATGTTCGGTCCGACCCTGGCGGACTCGTTACTGCACCATGCCGCCCGGGAGACGCATCTACTCACGTTGCTGCTGGGCGGTTTCGGCCTGATCCTGCATGCGACTGTCGATGGCGCAGCCTTGTCCGAACCCGCACACGCCGGGCCGGGCCTGGCACTGGCAGTGGTGTTACACCGCATTCCGGTCGGGCTGGCCATCTGGTGGTTACTGCGCCCGACCTTCGGCCTGCGCACTGCCTGGTTGACGCTGGTGCTCATGCTCGTGGGGACCGCCGCCGGTTTCTCGATGGGCGGCGAGATCGCGGCCCACGGCACCACGCCGGCACTCGCCATCTTCCAGGCCTTCATCGCCGGCTCAATTCTGCATGTGGTGTTCAACAAGCCGCATCTGGGCGATCGATACGCCGTCGACTCTCACGACCATGTATCGCCCCGGTACGAAGGCATCGGCAATGTGCTGGGCCTGGGCGTGGTCGTGGCTGTCGCGTTGCTGCACGGCGAAGCGCACTCGAGCCACTCCAACCCCATCGAACTACCCTGGGCGCGCCTGTTGGATCTCACGCTGATCAGCGCGCCTGCACTGCTGCTCGGCTTCGGGCTGGCAGCCGCTCTCGGCCTTTGGCTGCCCGAATCTCCAGTGCGCTGGTTGCAGCGTGGCCCGGCACTGCGCCAAGCCTGGCGCGGCATGCTGTTCGGCCTGCCCTTGCCGGTTTGTAGCTGCGGCGTGCTGCCGGTCTACCGCTCGCTGGTACAGCGCGGTGTGCCGGGCTGCGCGGGCATCGCATTTCTCGTCGCCACGCCGGAACTGGGCCTGGATGCGCTACTGCTGTCGCTGCCCCTGCTCGGCGAATCCATGACCCTGGCGCGAGTGATCGCCGCCGCGGTGCTCGCGCTGGCGGTGGGCTGGTGGGTTGGATCGAGACTACCTGCAGGCGAAGCGGCCGCGCCGGTGCACACAGCTGGCTGCTGCGAGCCGAGCGCCACACCGGAACAAGCCCCCGCAAGCCCATCATGGCGCGATTTCTTCACGCAGCTGGACGAGATGGTTCGGGCCACCGGGCCTTGGCTGATCATCGGACTGGTGCTGGCGGCGATTGCCGAGCCCCTGCTTGATCAGGCGCCATTCATGGCCTGGCCGGGTCTCGTCCAGGTGCTGTTCTTCGCCGTGCTGGGCATTCCCGTCTACGTCTGCGCGAGCGGCGCCACGCCCATCGTCGCCATTCTGCTGGCCGGCGGGCTGTCACCCGGTGCCGGGCTGGCTTTCCTGCTATCCGGGCCGGCGACGAATGTCGCGAGCTTCGGCCTGCTCCGCAATCTTCACGGGCGCGCGACCGCACTTCGCTTTGCCGGTGCCATGGTTGCGGGCGCGGTGCTGCTGGGCCTGATCACCAATGCCGTGCTCGGTGACGGCGGCCAGTTCGACGCCGAAGCCCTGCATCACCTGGACGGCAATTGGCTGCAGTGGGGATGTCTCGCGCTACTCGGGCTGCTGGTGGGAGCCGCCGTGCTACAGCAAGGGGCTCGGCGCTTTTTCGCCGATGGACTGCGAGGCGAGCACGCCCCACAGCCGCATCAGCACTGACAGCAGCCGCGCGGTCCCGAATCAGGCCGCGACGTCGACCTTCGGGGCTGTGCGTGCCAGGGCTTCTTCCCGCAATTGCTGCACCGCCTCGGTCAGCGACACGGTCTGCTGCTGCTTTCGGCCCAGCCGCCGAATCGTCACCTTGCCCTCCTCCGCCTCGTTGCGGCCCAGCACGAAGATTGCGGGGATCTTGTTGTTGCTGTGCTCGCGGATCTTGCGGTTGATCTTTTCGTTGCGGATGTCGAGCTCGACACGCAGGCCAGCGGCCTTGAGCGCGGCGGCAACCTCGCGGGCATAGTCGTCGGCGTCGGAGACGATGGTGGCGACCGCGACCTGAACCGGTGCCAGCCAGAATGGCAGCGCGCCGGCATATTGCTCGATCAGAATGCCGATGAAGCGCTCCAGCGAACCGAGAATCGCCCGGTGCAGCATGGCCGGACGCTTGCGACTGCCGTCCTCCGCCACATACTCGATATCGAAGCGCTCGGGCAGATTGAAATCCACCTGCACCGTCCCGCACTGCCAGCCGCGGCCGATGGCGTCGTACAGGGTGAACTCCAGCTTCGGACCATAAAACGCCCCGTCGCCTTCGGCGATGACGTAGTCCACGCCCATCATTTCGCAGGCCTGTTTCAACTCGCCCTCAGCACGGTCCCAGATCGCATCGGACCCGATGCGCTGCTCGGGGCGCGTCGCCAGCTTGACCTCCACCGCATCGAAGCCGAGTTCGTCGTACATCTCGAAGATCAGCTTGCCGGCTTCGGCGGCCTCGTTGGGCAGCTGCTCCGGGGTACAGAAGATATGAGCGTCATCCATGATGAAGCCGCGCACACGCATCAACCCATGCAGCGCGCCAGACGGCTCGTAGCGATGACAGGCACCGAACTCGGCCATGCGCAGCGGCAGGTCGCGGTAGCTATGCAGCGTGTTCGCGTAGAGCTGCACATGGCCGGGGCAGTTCATCGGCTTGACCGCCAGCATGCGTGTCTCGTTGCTGCCTTCGTCCACTTCGGCGATGAACATGTTTTCGCGGTATTTGTCCCAGTGGCCGGACGCCTCCCACAGCTTGCGATCCATCAGCAGCGGCGTCTTGACCTCCACGTAGTCACGCGCCTCGATCTTCTCGCGCACATAGGCCTCCAACTGCCGGAACAGCGTGTAGCCCTTGGGGTGCCAGAACACCTGACCCACCGCCTCGTCCTGAATGTGGAACAGATCCAGCTGCTTACCCAGACGGCGGTGGTCGCGCTTTTCGGCTTCTTCCAGCTGCGTCAGATAGGCCTTGAGTTCCTTTTCATGGGTCCAGGCCGTGCCATAGATGCGCTGGAGCATCGCGTTGTTGGAATCACCCCGCCAGTACGCGCCGGCCAGCTTCATCAGCTTGAAGGCCTTGCCCAGCTTGCCGGTGGACGGCAGATGCGGCCCGCGGCAGAGATCGACGAACCCGCCCTGCCGGTAGACGGAAATGGGCTCGCCCTGGGGCAGGTCGGCGATGATCTCGGCCTTGTACGCCTCGCCCTGTTCGCGAAACCAGGCAATGGCCTCGTCCCGGTCCCAGACCTCGCGGGTAATCGTCTCGTCGCGCTGGACGATCTCGCGCATCTTCGCCTCGATCTTCTCCAGGTCTTCCGGCTTGAAGGGCTCGTCGCGCGCGAAGTCGTAGTAGAAGCCGTTCTCGATGGCCGGCCCGATCGTGACCTGGGTATCCGGATACAGCTCCTGCACGGCCTCGGCCATCACATGTGCGGCGTCGTGGCGCAGCAACTCCAGCGCCTCGGGGGATTTGGCGGTGATGATCTCGATGTTGGCGTCGTGGCCGATTGTGCGCGCCAGATCACGCATCTCGCCATCAACCTTCACGGCCAGCGCGGCCTTGGCCAGCCCCGCACCAATCGACAGCGCAACATCGGCGCCAGTCGGGGGCGCATCAAACGCGCGCTCGGAGCCGTCAGGCAGTCGAATGGAAATAGACATGGATGAGTCCTTTGGAACGATAGAAAACGATCAGGTCGATCAGCAGTGGTTCAAATGAAGGCGCAGCCAGCCGCCGTTAGGCAGCTGGGGCCAACGTTCGCGTCCGGGTGAGGACGATCGTTCGCAAAAGGGCTAGGAGCACGAAAGTCGGTCGCAGAAAGGACGGCGGGTATGATAGCGGCCACGACCCCACCCGGAAAACCCGAGTCATGGCAAAGACGCTGATTACCAACGCGCTGCTGGTCAACGAAGGCACCACGCAGGAAGGCGATGTACTCATCGATGGTGAGCGGATCAGCAAGATCGCCACCTCCATCACCGCGGACGCGTCCATGACCGTCGTCGACGCCCAGGGGCGAATCCTGATGCCGGGGATGATCGATGATCAGGTCCATTTCCGTGAGCCAGGCGCTCCGCACAAGGCCAACATGGCCAGCGAATCCGTCGCGGCGGTGGCAGGCGGCACGACCAGCTTCATGGACATGCCGAACACCAACCCGACCACGACCACGCGCCAGGCGGTCGCCGACAAATACGACCGTGCGGCCGGCCGCGTGGCTGCGAACTACGCGTTCTACCTCGGCGCCACCAACAACAATATCGACGAAATCCGCGCACTGAAGATCGATGAAGCCTGCGGCGTGAAGGTGTTCATGGGCGCTTCCACCGGCAACATGCTGGTCGACAACCAGGACGCCCTGGCCGCCATCTTCCGCGACGCGCCGGGCCTGATCGCGACCCATTGCGAAGACACGCCGACCATTCTCAGCAACGAGGCGCAGGCCGCCGAACGCTATGGCGACGCACTCACCGCCGAAGCGCACCCGGCCATCCGCTCGGCCGAGGCCTGCTGGCTGTCATCCTCGATGGCGGTCGGGCTCGCCAAGGAACACGGTGCGCGCCTGCATGTGCTGCACCTGACCACCGCGCGCGAGATGGAGCTGTTCGATCGCGGGCCGGTGGAATCCAAGCGCATCACCGCCGAAGCCTGCGTCCATCATCTGTGGTTCTCGGACGCCGACTACCCGGCGCTGGGCAACCTGATCAAGTGCAACCCGGCGATCAAGTCCGGCACCGACCGCGCCGCGCTGCGCCAAGCCCTGCTGGATGATCGCCTGGACGTGATCGCCACCGACCACGCACCGCATACGCGGGAAGAAAAGGCACAGCCGTACCCCAAGGCGCCTGCGGGGTTGCCGCTGGTGCAGACCTCGCTGGTCTCGCTGCTGGATCACGTGAACGCCGGCTGGCTACCGCTGACGACCATGGTCCACAAGGCCTGCCACGCACCGGCGCTTTGCTACGGCGTGCAGGAGCGTGGCTATCTACGCGAGGGCTACTACGCCGACCTGACCCTGGCGAATCCCGATGCGACGACGACCGTCACTCCGGAATCCATCCTGTACCACTGCGGCTGGTCACCGTACACGGGCACGACATTCCGCGGGCGCATCGACTCGACCTGGGTGAATGGAGCGCTGGCGTTTGACGGCCAGACCGTGATCCGCCCGGATGGCGGACAGCGGCTACGGTTCGCCGCTGCCTGATCGCGGGCGCCGGGTCAGCCGGTGCGCCGCCAGCGCACGCCATCGGCGCTGTCTTCGATCACGATGCCCCGTTCGGTGAGCTGATCGCGAATGCGGTCTGCCTCGCCGTAATCCTTGCGGGCTCGAGCAGCCTGGCGCTCGGCCACCAGCGCGTCGATCTCGTCCGCCTCGCCGTCTTCGCCGGCGCCAAACCAGGCTGCCGGATCGGTCTGGAACAGGCCCAGCAGCTCACCGCAAGCCAGTAGTTGCCCCTTGATCGCGCCCTTGTCCTTGTCCGATTCAGCCTTGTTCGCCGCACGAACCAGTTCTGCCACCTCGGCCAAGGCACGCGGGGTGTTCAGATCATCTTCCAGCGCGTCCATGAACTCGACGGTGGGTTCGAAGTCGGTGGCTTCGATGTCCGACAGGCTCGCCAGCGCACGGTAGACACGATCCAGCGTGGATCGGGCCTGGGCCAGCACATCGTCGGTCCAGTCCAGCGGCTGACGATAGTGGGCCGACAGCAAGACATAACGGGCGACCTCGCCCGGCACCTGAGCCAGCACGTCACGAATCCGCACGACGTTGCCAACCGACTTCGCCATCTTCTGGCCATCAAGATTCAGCAGACCGTTGTGCATCCAGTAGCGGGCGTATTCCTTGCCGCCATGCCAGCACACCGATTGTGCGATTTCGTTTTCATGATGAGGGAACTGCAAGTCCATGCCGCCGGCGTGGATATCGATGGTCTCGCCCAGGTGGCAGGACGCCATGGCCGAGCACTCGATATGCCAGCCGGGGCGGCCACGGCCCCAGGGACTATTCCAGCCGGGCTGCTCGTCGGTGGACGGCTTCCACAACACGAAATCCGCCGGGTCCCGCTTATAGGGCGCAATCTCGACCCTGGCACCCGCGATCATTTCGCGGCGATCTCGGCCGGACAGGCGGCCGTACTCCGGGTAGCTGCTCACATCGAACAGCACATGGCCCTCTGCCTCGTAGGCATGGCCGCTGCGGATGAGATCCCGGACCGCGCCAATGATGTCATCGACATGTTCGGTGACGCGCGGCGTGCGATCGGCGGGCCGGACACCCAGCGCGGCGAGGTCGTCCAGATACGCCTGTTCGTACTGCGATGTGATCACGCCGATCTCGACACCGGCCTCGGCGGCGGCAGCGTTGATCTTGTCGTCGATATCAGTGATGTTGCGGACAAAGGTCACGCGCTTGTAGAGCACCCGCAACAGCCGCGCGAGCACATCGAACACCACGGCTGGACGCGCGTTGCCGATGTGCGCGTAGCTGTACACCGTGGGCCCGCAGACATAGATCGTGACGTGCTCGGGATTCAGCGGCTCGAACGGCTCTTTCTGCCGCGTGAGCGAATTGTGGATCTGCATGACCTTATGAAATTACGGGGTTTGCGGCTCGCGATTGTAACCACTTGGGCCTTGAATACCCGTCCTATGACATAATTATTGGTTCGTAACCCACTACTTGGTTACGCATATCAGCGGGGGCCGATGCCGCCCTTCCCGCCCTGCGGAGAATCTTGATGGATGCCAGTGCTACTCCTGCCAACGTGGCAGTTGAGACCAAGAACGACGCCATTGCGCGTCCGACACGCGAAGAAGCCGAAGCTGCGGTTCGCACCCTGATTGCCTGGACCGGCGATGATCCAACGCGTGAGGGGCTGCTCGATACGCCCGGCCGTGTGGTCCGCGCCTACGAAGAATTCTACGCCGGGTACAAGGAAGACCCGCGCGAAATCCTGTCGCGCACCTTCGAAGAGGTCGACGGCTATGACGACATGGTCATGCTCCGCGACATTCGCCTCGAATCGCATTGCGAACACCACATGGTGCCGATCATCGGCCGTGTGCACATTGCCTACCTGCCGGTGAACCGGGTCGTGGGCATTAGCAAGCTGGCCCGCGTCATCGAAATCTACGCCCGCCGCCTGCAGACGCAAGAGACGATGACGGCACAGATCTCCAACGTGCTGGAAGAGGTGCTCAAGCCGGCCGGCGTCGCCGTGCTGGTCGATGCCGCCCACCAGTGCATGACCACGCGGGGCATCCGTAAGCCAGGCGTGTTCACGATCACCTCGCGCTTCACCGGCCGCTTCAAGGAAGACTCGCGCCTGCATGATCGCTTCATGCAGATGATCCGCCCTACTCCGAACGACATGTAAAGCGACGCATGAGCATCGAATTCTCTGAACGCAAGACCATCGAACAGGTCGAGGAAGGCCAGGAACTGGCCCCCAAATTCGACGCGGATGGACTGATCCCCTGCATCACCACCGCGCACGAATCCGGCGAGGTGCTAATGCTCGGCTACATGAACGCTGAAGCACTGCGCAAGACCATCGAGACCGGCGAGGCACATTACTGGAGCCGTTCGCGTCAGGTGTTGTGGCACAAGGGTGCAACCAGCGGCCTAGTCCAGACCGTCACCGAGATCCGCATTGATGATGATCAGGATGCCGTCTGGCTGCGCGTCACGATTCCGGGCGACGCCTCTTGCCACGTTGGCTACCGCTCCTGCTTCTACCGGTCCATCCCGATTGGTCAGGGCAGCGGTGATCTGAAGTTCGAGGAGTCGGAGAAAAGCTTCGACCCGAAAGCCGTATACGGCGACGCGCCGAATCCGACGATTCTCTGATTCGCAGCAGCGACTTTGGTATACGCAACAGGCCGGCATCTGCCGGCCTGTTGCGTTCAGAAACCATATCTTGGTTGTTAGCGCTTGGAGACCGTCACCAACTGCACATGCGCCACGCCGGCATCCCGCAGGATATCCAGCACATCAAGAATCCCGTTGGCTTCCAGATTGGCATCGGCTTTCAGTCGAATCCGATCGGGCGCTTCTTCACCCGATAGCGTTGAAACCAGCCGCTCCATCGTGACGATCTCATCGTCCAGCAGCACATCGCCGTTCTGATCGATCACGATATCCATCCCGACCTCATTGGGGCGGAATGCGGAAACCGACGACGGCGGCAACACATCCAGCCGCTCCGGCACGGCGATCGCGCCCACCAGCATGAAGAAAATCAGCAGCAGGAACACCACGTTGATCAACGGCAGCAGGTGATCATCTGTCAGCGCAACGCGGCGCGTGTGTTCCCATTCCATCATCCGGCGTCACCCTGTATCTATCTAACCCAGACCGTGGCGAGCATCTTAACCACGAACCCCCTGCCTCCGATACGCTTCAGACCACAAAGCCCGAACGCCATACGGCATGCGTGGGCTTGCAGACCAGACTAGGTGGTCAGCGCTTGCGCGACCGGTCCGTCCATCACCCCTAAGCCTCGACCTTCACCTGCGCCGAGTTCACCGCCGCCACCAGGCTCACGCCGCCAATGACGTTACCCAGCAGCACCGGCACGAAGAAACTGCCCAGCCAAGCGCCGACACCCAGTTTGCCGCCGACGACGAGATAAAGCGTTTCGACCGAACCGGCGATGATGTGACCGAAGCCACCCAGGCCAACCATGTAGGTCACGATGATGATGATCCAGATGCGGCCGGTCTCGGCGAACGGCATCAGCCAGACCATCAGGGCGATGAGCCAGCCGGCAAAAATGGCGCCGGCGAAGGTGGTCCACCAGTCCTCACTGATGCCCTTGAGAGCGACTTTTTCGAAATGCGCCAACCGCTCCGCGGAAAACGCATCGCCGTAGCAAACTGCCATGGCGAACAGCAGCGCGCCGAGCATATTCGCGCCCAGCACAACGCTCCACAGGCGCGCCAGCTGGGTGAGACCGTGGCGCGACAGCCGGTTGAACACCTCCAGCATCGGCGTGAGCGTGTTTTCGGTGAACAGCTGCTGGCGGCCCAGCACCACAATCAAGAAGCCGACGCTGTACCCCAGCTTGGTGATGAGCTGCGTCCAGTCGGCATTCGCTGGCAGGTGGTAGCTGAGCAGCGTTTCGGCCACAAAGGAGAAACCCATGGACAAGCCCGCGGCCAGCCCCGACCAGAACAGCGCCATCGACTTTCGCGCAAGTTCTGATTCACCCTCTTTCCGGATCGCCTCGAATACGACCGCCGCCCGGGGCGACACACGTCGACGGGCATCACGCCCCTCATGCTGGTCAAGCTGCTGTTCCGATTCGGCCATGCAACCATCCTTGGTTGGTGATCGGGCGCACGGTCCGATGACCACGCCAGTAAACCTTCGGACAACAGTTTCGGGGATCGTGTTCGCCGGCTCGCATCCGGCGGCGGATTCCGTACCATGCGCATCAGCGTGAATTTTCCGCCGCCAACCACTTGTTCAAGGACGCCACCATGACCCTCGAATCCACCGGCATTCCGTACCTCACCCAGCTTGACGAGACCACCTGGACCGGCGGACAGCCGACCCCAGAACAGCTGGAACAGGCCAAGGCGGCCGGTCTCAAGAGCATCATCAACCTGTGCCCGGCCGGCGAATGTGGATGGGACGAGCAGGCGCGCGTCGCCGATCTCGACCTGCCCTACACCTGCATTCCGGTGGGTGCGGCCACGGACCTTAGCCCCGGCAACGCCCAGGCCCTGGCCACCGCGCTGGACTCATCACCCAAGCCAACCTTGGTGCATTGCGCCAGCAGCAACCGCGTGGGCGCCTTGTTCGCGTTGAAAGCCCATCTGGTCGACGGCGCCACACCGACCGCAGCCCTGACGCACGGTCAGGCTGCGGGCCTGAAGGGGCTGGAACCCGTAGTGCGGCAGATGCTCGGCCTGTAGATAGGCCGCCGCCGCCCTACAGCTCGAAATCCAGGTTTTCGGGGTCCATCGGCGGCTGTTCGTAAACCGGCTCGTTGTAGTAGCCGTAAGGGCTTGGTCCAGCGGTGACCACGGCGCCGGGTTGAGCGGGCGCGATCTCGAAATCATCAACCCAGGTGCGACCGCTGCCATGGCGAGATGGCACCGCACCTCTATTGCCTTGATCTATGCGTCTTCAACCGCTCGGTTGCGGGAGGAGTCCATATACGTCTTGTTATGCTTGTTCATCTTGGCCATATCTGACATCCGACCACGACCCAGTATCGACGCCGAACGAATCCTCTCTCAGCACAACGTCCCCCGGCGCCCCTATTGGACTGAATAGCTCACATTGGAAGGGAAATGACTCAGGCAATACTGCGCCATCGCCGCGCCTAAGATCTGAATTCGAGCCCCATTGTAATTCGCATTCAATCGTGCCTTGTGCTGAGAAATTGATTGACTCGTGATCGATTGCAACGATATCCACACGCTCTGTATATACAGCATCGATGTACGAATGTGATGCCAACTCATCAATAGCAACGATGGTTTCTCGCAACGTTTCATCGATTACTGCGGAGTCGATCTGCTCCCATAGTTGATCAATGATCGTATTTCGGCAGGCAAAGATGGTACGAACAAAATCGTACACTGCCACGATCGCTTCATCTGCCAATGAATCAACCTGTTGCGCTGGAAGATCGAAAACACTTCGCTCGATATGTGTCAATTTGCTCAACCCGCTAATTGCCTTCACCAGATCGGCATGGATATCTTCAACTTCAAGTTGAAGAATATCCCGTACGTAAGCATCGCTAAGACCACCCTGCGTGGCATAGATTGCTCTCTGCTTTCTGGTGATGCCGTTTTCTTTTCGCGTTTCGTTCTTGTACCAAGGGCAGCGATTCACTGATTCATCAGGAGCGAGCCTGTGCAACAAATGCCTGGTGAGCTCACGCATTGCATATGCGAAATTGTTCAATCTCAACGGATTCGAACTGTCTTCAAGGTTTCTCAATGCGGCAGCAAACAACCTTTCCTCAAAGTCGCCGCGCAGTGCTTTCGAAATATCATCAATCATTGCTTTTTAGGCATAACGCCTGAGCTCAGGTGCGTTTGAGGCGACGCGTGCTTTTGCGAAAGCAAAAGTGCGTGGCGGGTCAAACGTCACCTGCAGTGATGGAATGGACTCCTCCCGCCGTTTTACCGGCATCTGTGTGCCAAGCTGGTGTTTCTGAATCACGAGCTACACCGACAGAAGGAGTCCGAACATGCAATCTAC
>NZ_CAXRDQ010000019.1:0-10876 GCF_964229365.1 Abyssibacter sp.
CGCGTGGCGAGCGCCGATGAAGAAACGGCGAGAGACCTTGTTAAGGCTCTCGCCGTTTTTTTGCCGTGAGGCCCCGTGGTGGTGGTCGTTAGAACTCCGGCCTATCGTTTGTCGCGGTAGCGCAGCGAGAGATCGGCGTAGGCATCAATACGGCGGTCGCGCAGGTAGGGCCAGATCCGGCGTACCTTATCGGTGCGATCACGGTCGATGGTCGTGATCAGCACTTCGCGTTCGTGTCCCGCTCGAGCGAGCAATTCGCCCTGCGGTCCGCAAACGAAGCTGCTGCCCCAGAACTCTGCTCCGGCCGTCGCTTCTGACGGATCGGCTTCGAAGCCAACCCGGTTGACCGCGATGACCGGTATGCCGTTCGCCACGGCATGGCTGCGCTGGATTGTGATCCAGGCATCCTGCTGCCGATGCATTTCGTCGCTGTCGTCATCCGGGTCCCAGCCGATCGCCGTGGGGTAGATCAGCAGCTCGGAGCCGGCCAGCGCCATCAGGCGAGCGGCCTCCGGAAACCATTGGTCCCAGCACACGAGGACGCCGAGGCGGCCAACGGACGTATCGATGGGTTCGAACCCCAGGTCGCCGGGCGTGAAATAGAATTTTTCGTAGTAACCGGGGTCATCCGGGATATGCATCTTCCGGTAGACGCCAGCCAGCGACCCGTCATCGTCCAACACCACGGCGGTGTTGTGGAACAGGCCGGCGGCACGGCGCTCGAACAGCGACCCCACGATGACGACGCCGAGTTCTTCGGCCAGTCGCCCGAGCCGCTCGGTGCCAGGCCCCGGGATCGGCTCGGCCAGATCGCAGAGGCTGGTGTCCTCGGTCTGGCAGAAATACACGCTGGCGTGCAGCTCGGGGAGGATGACCAGCTCGGCGCCTTGGGCAGCGGCATCTCGAATACCTTGTTCTGACTCTCGCCAGTTGGCGACCACATCGTCGGAACAGGCGTGCTGGATCAGCCCGATGGTCAGCGGATTGCTCATGTCGGTGCTCCGAAGTCGGGGTAGTTCATGGTCACGCAGTGCAGGCTGCCGTTTTGCGTGATCAGCGCGCGGCAGTCCACCGGCTCGATGCGATGCCGTGGAAACGCATCATCCAGGCGTCGCAGCGCTATGTCGTCGGCCCGCGTCTGATAGACAGGGGCCAGGACCAAGTCGTTCACGATGAGGAAATTGGCGTAGCCAGCGGGCAGGCGGCGACCGTCGTCGCCCACTTGCGGGGCCGGCAAGGGCAGCGGAACCAGTTCGTATGCATGCCCGCCTGGGGTTCTGAACTGCTCGAGTTGCTTGCGCATGGCCCGCAGCGCGTCGTGATGGCTGTCCAGTGGATCATCGCAGGCCTGGTAGGTGATCAGTTCCGGACTGGCGAAGCGGGCGAGGGTGTCGATGTGGCTGTCCGTGTCATCGCCATCCAGATGGCCGTGGTCGAGCCAGAGTACGCGGGTGACGCCTAGCCATTCGTGCAATAAGCCTTCCAGCGCCCGGCGATCGACACGTGGGTTGCGTCGGGTGTCGAGCAGGCAGGCAGTCGTGGTCAGCAGCGTGCCGGCCCCGTCTGTTTCGATGCCGCCGCCTTCCAGCGTCCAGTCGATGCAATGAAGATCGCGATCACCGAAAGCACCAGCGTCACGCAGGCGCCGGCTGATGACGTTATCCAGCGATGCATCGAACTTGCCGCCCCATCCATCGAAGCGAAAGTCCAGTAACACCGGGCGGTCCTGGTCTAGCACGGAGATCGGCGCATGGTCGCGTGCCCACACGTCGTCGGATGGGCATTCGAAAATACGGGCGCGGTTCATGTCGGCGCCGCTAGCCTCAAGCTGGGATTCGACCCGTTCCGGGTCGCTCGCCGCCACGATCAGGTCAGCCTGCTGGATGATCAGACGCGCCAGTGTTCGGAACACCGGTTCGACGTCGAAGTAACGATCACCCCAATCGGTGCGCGCGTGCGGCCAGGTCAGCTGGACGCTGGATTGCGGTGAAAATTCAGCCGGCCAATACATCGCGGAAACTCACGCCACGAAACGGCGCGTAGAAGAGGGATTAGTGCGCGGTGCGCAATTCGTTGGCGTGATAGATCGGCGCCGGTGCTTCCGGTACGACCGAGTGCAGCACGAACTGGTGTTCGAACACGACCACAAAGTCGTCATAAACCCAGCGTGAGATGGGTGGGTCCCCAATGGCGGCGACGCGGCGGCTGGGTTCGCCGAACTGTCGGCGCACGGTAGCCTTGCTCATTCCCCGGGTGGGTGACGCAGGTCTGCTGAGCTGCTCGCCCATGACGCTGGAACTCTCCGGGAAATCGAGTACGTCGGCAGAACCCGTCAGGCTTGCCAGCGCCATTGCCAGCCCGCTGATCCAAACCCATTTGCGCATGCTACCCGCCACGTCCAAAGATTGATTGGACTATAGCATCGGCCCGTGGGGGCGAAAACAAGTAGAATTCGCGGATGTTCCAGCCTTTTGAACTGGCGATCGGCCTGCGCTACACGCGCGCCAAACGCCGGAATCACTTCATCTCTTTTATTTCCCTGATCTCCATGCTGGGCATCGCGCTGGGCGTCACGGCGTTGATTACCGTGCTGTCCGTGATGAACGGGTTTGAGCGGGAGCTACGCGAAAGCATCTTGGGGATGGCCTCGCACGCGACGATCTCGGCCTTCGAGGGCGGTCTCGAGTCGCCCGAGTCGGTCGCGCAGCTCGCGGCGCGCCATCCGGAGGTGGTCGGTGTCGCGCCCTATATCGAGGGTGAGGGCATGGCCCGCCGTGGCGGTACGCTGTCCGGCGTCTTGCTCAGGGGTGTTGATCCGGCGCAGGAACAATCGGTGTCGATCGTGGGTAGCAACATGGTCGCGGGTTCGCTGGACGATCTGTCTGGCGGGCAGTTTCAATTGGTCATCGGCGTCGAACTTGCCCGTGCTTTGGGCCTGGCGCCCGGTGACAAGGTGGACCTGATGATCCCGCAGGCCAGCGTCACTCCGGCTGGCATCACTCCACGTTTCCGCCGGTTTACGGTGTCCGGCGTGTTCGAGATCGGCATGTACGAGTACGACCGGTCGATGGTGTACATGCACATCGATGACGCCGCTGCGCTTTATCGGCTGGGTGATCGTGTCACCGGCCTGCGACTCAAGCTCAGCGACATGTTCGATGCGCCGCGGATCAGTCGCGAGATCGCCGACCAGCTGCCGGGCTTCGTCTATGTGCGCGACTGGACGCAGCAGCACGCGAACTTCTTCAAGGCCGTGCGGACCGAAAAGCTGGTGATGTTCGTGATTCTCAGCCTTATCGTGGCGGTGGCTGCATTCAACGTCGTCTCGACCTTGGTGATGGTCGTGACCGACAAGCAGGCGGACATCGCGATCCTGCGCACGCTTGGGGTGTCACCCCGTTCGGTCACGCTCATATTCATCGTGCAGGGGGCGGTGATCGGACTGGTAGGCACGCTATTGGGTCTGTTGGGCGGCGTGACGCTGGCGCTCAATGTCGAGAGTCTGGTGCCCGCTCTGGAGCGGCTGTTCAATCAGGATTTCATTGCCGGCGATGTCTACTACATCAGCCATCTGCCGTCAGACTTACACTGGATCGACGTTTTCCAGATCACGCTGCTGTCGCTGGCCCTCGGGTTGGTATCCACGATCTACCCGGCATTCCGAGCGTCCCGCGTCCAGCCGGCTGAGGCCTTGCGCTATGAGTGAGCATCCCCGCATCGAGGCGCGAGGAATCCGGAAACTGTTTCGTGAGGGGCGGGCGGCTGTCGATGTGCTGGAGGATGTGAGTCTGTCCGTGGCACCCGGCGAGAGCATCGCGATTCTGGGAGCGTCCGGGTCAGGCAAGAGCACGCTGCTGCATCTGCTTGGCGGATTGGATACGCCCAGCGCCGGCGACATTCTGGTTGACGGCGAGAACATGGCATCCCTTTCGGACAGCGGGCGGGGTCGGCTGCGCAACGCCAAGCTCGGCTTTGTCTACCAGTTCCACCATCTGCTGCCGGAATTCACCGCATTGGACAACGTTGCCATGCCGTTGGTGATTCGTCGTGGGGCCGCCGCTCGTAAGGCGCGTGACGAAGCCCAGGCCTTGCTCGAACGTGTCGGGTTGGGCCACCGCCTTGATCACAAGCCGGGCGAATTGTCCGGTGGCGAGCGCCAACGCGCTGCCGTAGCACGTGCCCTGGTCACCCGCCCTGCCTGCATGTTGGCCGATGAACCGACCGGTAACCTCGACAGCGACAGCGCCGACGGTGTGTTCGAGCTCATGCAGTCGCTCAATCGTGAGTTCGGCACCAGTCTGGTCGTAGTCACGCACGATCATGCATTGGCCGCTCGTCTGGACCGTCGCTGCCTGTTGACGGACGGGCGGCTGGAAGCGCTCTGATCCATCCGTGACGGCCCCAATGCCCGATGTGCGTTGGTTGGCCGTTAGCGCGCTATTGGGTGCCACTGCGGCGGTGGTGGGGTGGATCACGCCGATCGCCGCAAGCATTGCGATCATCGCCGGGTTCGCCTTGGCTGGGCTTTACTGGCGATCCCAGCGGCACGCCGATACGCCGCTCACCCGTTCTCCGCAGGCCATCACCATGGCCTTCGGGCCGCTGGTGTTCGGGCTCTGGGCGGCTGTGAGTCTGATCGCGATCCACCACACGCTGGCGCAGCGCTGGCCGGCCGCAACGGATCTTGTGGATGTGCAGGGCCATGTCGTGGATCTGCCCGACCGTTCGCCGGCACGGCTGCGCTTTCGTTTCAAGGCCGGGCCGCCGAACGATCTCCTGTGGTTGAGCTGGTACCAGCCGCCGTTTGATGTGAAGGCTGGCGACTGTCTGGAGCTCCGTGTCCGGCAGCGGGATTTGCGTGGTCTGGCCAACGTCGGCGGCTTCGACTACGAGGCCTGGTTGTTTCGGCAACGGTTCGCGGCCCGAGCGAGCGTGGTCGAGGGCGAACGCTGCGCGCCGCAGAACTGGACGGTTGATCGGTGGCGCGACCGCATGGGCCAGCGCCTCGCCGACGGTCTGGGCCAGCGTTCTGGCGTTGCGGTTGTCCGGGCTTTGCTGGTCGGTGACCGGCGTGGATTCGATGACGCGATGTGGAACACATTGCGCCGGACCGGGGTTGGGCATCTGGTCGCCATCTCCGGCCTGCACATCGGCCTGGTCGCTGGCCTCGGATTCTGGCTCGGTAGTTGGGCATGGCGGCGGTCCGCCCGCTTGTGCCTGCTGTGGCCGGCTCCGCTCGCCGGGGGCGTGGCGGCTGTCGTGATAGCCGGGCTGTATGCCACCGCCGCCGGGTGGTCGGTGTCCACCCAGCGTGCTTGGCTGATGGTGGCGATGCTTGTCTGGGCGCTGACCAGTCCGATGCGGCCCCCGCTTGGTCGTGTGCTCGCCGTCGCGGTGCTGGTCCTTTTGCTACTCGATCCGCTGGCCCCGATGGATCCGGGCTTCTGGCTCTCGGTCGGCGCCGTGGCGCTGATCGCCTGGATGCTGCAAGGCCGGTCGCGAGCGGGCTCCCTGTCGCTGCTGCTCCGGCTGCAAGTCGGACTGTCTCTGGGCCTGGCACCCATCGCCTTGTTCTGGTTCGGCGAAACATCGATCAGCGGTGTATTGCTGAATCTCGTGCTGGTACCACTGTCGACCCTGATCGTGCCCGCGACATTGCTGCTCGGATTGGCAGCCTCGGTCCTCCCCGGCGTTTTTGGTCCACTGCTGGCGGTGCTGGCCGAAGCGCTCACGACGGGCATGGACTGGCTCACCTGGGTGGGTGATCAATCCTGGAGTCGCGCCATCGCATCACCGAATGCGGTACTTGCCTTGGCGGCGGTGTTGGGCAGCCTTTGCTTGCTCGCCCCCTGGAAACAACATTGGCGCGCAATGGGCGTGTTGCTGTGGTTGCCGTTGATCCTGACATCCCCGAAGTACCCCGACGCGGGCGCCTGGGTGGATGTGCTGGATGTCGGACAAGGCACGTCGGTATTGGTCAGAACGCGAAATCACAGCCTGCTCTACGATGCCGGTCCGGCCTACCGCAGCGGCTTCGATACCGGAGAGGCGGTGATCATCCCAACCCTGCGTGCCGAAGGCTTGCGGCGTCTTGATCGCCTGGTGATCTCGCATGGCGATACGGATCACTCTGGCGGCGCGGAGGCCATCGGCCGCGCGTTTCCCGCCGCCGAACGTTGGGGCTACGGGGGGCGGCCCTGTCTTGCCGGGGACAGCTGGATGTGGGACGGCGTGCGCTTCGAGTGGATGCACCCGGCATCCACGTCGGTGGATGGCAACAATGCGTCCTGTGTGCTGCGTATTGAGACGGGCGGCGGCGCGTCGATGCTGTTGACGGGCGACATCGAGGCCATCGCGGAGCGGGCGTTGATCGAGCGCGTGGGACGGCGGTTGCGCAGTGATGTCCTGCTGGTTTCCCATCACGGTAGCGCCGGCGCATCGACGACGGAATTCCTGGACCACGTGCAACCGACGGTGGCCCTGGCCCCCGCGGGTTGGCGCAATCGGTGGCAGTTTCCGCGCGTGGCTGTCCGTGATCGACTGGCGCATCGCGGCGTGGCGCTGGCGGTAACGGGCGAATCCGGCCAGATCCGCATCGCGTTACCAGAGCACGGAGATGCCGCCTTGATCTGGCGGTATCGCCAGCGGTACCAGCGACCCTGGCGCGCGGCTGATGGGACTGCACAGGCGTCGTGATAGACGTCTGTGGTTGGCTGGCCGTCGACAGCCCACTATCATCGCGCGATGACAGATGATCCGACCGGGAATTCCGAACTCTCCCCCAAGCAGGTTTACCGCCGACTACTCGGCTACGCCACACCACACTGGCGCATGTTCGGCTTGGCGATCTTCAGCATGGCGGTGTTGTCAGCCTCTGACGTGGTCTTGACCTGGCTGATGCAGCCTTTGCTCGATGGCAGCTTTGTCGAACGTGATCCGACCATCATCCGGTGGATGCCGATCGCGATTCTTGTGCTGTTTCTGGTGCGTGGCCTGTCGCAGCTAACGTCCGGTTATTGCATGGCCTGGGTTGGTCGCTATGTCATCAAGACCATCAGAACCGATCTGTTCGCCCAATACCTGCAGTTGCCCGTGAGCTTCTTCGATCGCGAAGCCGGCGGGCAGTTGATCGCACGGCTGACGTACCACGTGGATCAGGTGGCCGAGTCCACCACCTCGGCGATTGGTACGGTCATCAAGGACGGCCTGACGGTGATCGGTCTGTTATGTCTGATCGTCTATCTGAACTGGAAGCTGGCCTGTTTTGTCCTCGTGGTCGGCCCGATCATTGCCGTGCTGGTCAGCGTGGTGAGCCGCCGTTTTCGCAAGCTGTCGCGGCGCATACAGCAATCCATGGGCAATACCGTTCAGGTCGCGGACGAGGTGATATCCGGGCATCGCGTCGTCAAAGTGTTTGGCGGGCAGAACCTGGAAGCTGAACGCTTCGAAAAGGTCAACGAATACAACCTGCGCCAGCATCTGAAGATGGTGCTGGCACGGGGGGGCAGCACGGCGCTAATCCAGTGGATCGCGGCGTTCGCGATCTCGGCAATCGTGTTCATCGCGACCACGGAACCGACCATGACACCCGGCGCATTCGCGGCGTTCATGGGCGGATTGATCGGCTTGCTGCGACCGTTACGTAATCTCACAACCGTCAACGAACGGATCCAGCGCGGCATTTCAGCCGCCGCTGACATATTCGATTTGCTGGATCAGCCACCCGAGCGGGATGCGGGGCAGCGCAAGGCCACGCGGGCGAACGGGGAACTGCACTTCGAGCAGGTCACGCTGCGGTATTCGGAGAGCGCCAGGGCGGCAGTGCAGGATGTGAGTCTCAAGGTGCCGGCCGGACAGGTTGTGGCCTTCGTGGGACGATCCGGCAGCGGAAAAACCAGTCTGCTGTCGTTGATTCCCCGCTTCTATGATCCGGCGGCAGGGCGAATTTCGCTCGATGGCCATCCGCTTGACGACTACACACTGCCGAGCCTGCGCCAGCAGATTTCCCTGGTCGACCAGAGCGTGACGCTGTTCAACGCCAGCGTTGGGGAAAACATCGCCTATGGCGTGGGCCGCTCGGTGTCGCAGGAGGACATTCGTGCGGCCGCGCAAAGTGCCCACGCGCTGGAGTTCATTGAAAAGCTCGACCAGGGCTTTGACACCCAGATCGGCCAGAACGGGGTCTTGCTCTCCGGGGGGCAACGTCAGCGGATCGCTATCGCGCGGGCGATTCTCAAAGACGCGCCCATTCTGATACTCGATGAGGCGACCTCGGCGCTGGACACCGAGTCCGAACGCAAGATCCAGGCGGCGCTGGAGGGGCTGATGCGTGGACGCACGACGCTGGTGATCGCGCATCGTCTGTCCACGATACAGAACGCTAATCTGATTGTTGTGATGGACGATGGGCGCGTGGTGGAGCAGGGCACGCATGCCGAGTTGCTGGAAGATAACGGCGCCTACGCCGCACTGCATCGACTGCAGTTTGAAGACGACTGATCCGCGATGTCCGTCGTTGAAAACGCCTGGCAAACCCGGTGGCACCCACTGTCGTTGTTCATGCTGCCCTGGTCTTGGTTGTTTGCGTTGATTGCAGCTGTCCGGCGGCTGGCCTATCGGCGGGGCTGGCTGACGATTCATACCTCGTGCGTGCCGGTGCTGGTTGTCGGCAACGTCACGGTGGGTGGGGTTGGCAAGACTCCGTTGGTGCTTTGGCTGGCGAACCGCATTCGCGCGCGGGGGCTGACTGTTGGCGTCGTGTCCCGCGGGTACGGACGAGCCACGCAAGGATTGCGGATCGCGCATGCCTGCAGTACTGCCGATGAGATCGGAGACGAACCATTGTTGTTTGCGCAGGCCGGATTCCCCGTGGCCGTCGCCGAGCGTCGTGCCGACGCCGTCGCAGCACTGGCTGGCGACGTGAATCTTGTGATCGCGGATGATGGTTTGCAGCACTATGCAATGCAGCGTGCGGCGGAGATTGTCGTCGTTGACGGAGACCGTGGTTTCGGCAATGGGCGCCGTCTGCCCGCTGGTCCGCTGCGCGAACCGCTCAGCAGACTGCATGCCGCGGCATTGGTGCTGGTGCGCAATGGAGTTCCCCAGCAGGTGCTGGCGTGCAGCGGCGTGAGCGGCCATCGCTTCGATGTCGACGCTGCCACACTGCAATCGCTGGACGGGTTGCGATCGGAACCGCTTGCACGATGGTCAGACCGCCGGGTTCACGCTGTGGCGGGCATTGGCTATCCGGAGCGGTTCTTTGCCGCGTTGCGTGACAAGGGGCTGGACGTGATTGCGCATCCGTTTGCAGATCACCATCGATACCGGCCCGAGGAACTGCAATTCGGTGATGGCTTGCCGGTGCTGATGACCGGCAAGGACGCCGTAAAATGTCGCGATTTCGCGCAGCCGGACTGGTGGTCGGTGGAGATCGCGATTCGCATGCAGCCCGAGCTGGAAGCGGCACTGGACGCGTTGGTCCAGGAGCTCGCCGGCCAGCCGGCGCAATCACCCGTTTTCGATTCGGAGAATGCACGTGGATAACAAGCTGTTGGACCTGCTGGTCTGCCCGGTTTCAAAGGCACCTCTGCGATTGAGCGAGGATCGCAAGGAACTGATTTGCGACGCCAGCCGGCTGGCGTATCCGGTACGCGACGGCATCCCGGTAATGCTGGAGTCTGAGGCGCGCGAGCTCGACCCCGAAGAATGAACGAACCCTTCGCAGTGGTCGTCCCGGCCCGCTATGGCTCGGAGCGCTTTCCCGCCAAGGTGCTGGCCGACCTGAATGGCTTACCTCTGGTCGCGCATACCGCCAAAGCGGCGGAGGCGAGCGGGGCGGCCAGCGTGATCGTCGCCACCGACGATCAGCGTGTTATCGACCGACTCACACCGCTCGGCTTGCGGTGCGAACTCACCGCCGTGGGGCACCTGTCCGGGACCGATCGCGTGAACGAGGTGGCGCAGCGACTAGGCTGGGCGGATGACCAAATTATCGTGAATCTGCAGGGCGATGAGCCGTTGATGCCGCCGGAGGTGATCCGCGCCTGTGTGAATGCGCTGGCGGCCGACCCCGCATTGGACATTGCCACGCCGGTGCATGCGATCAACTCCGCCGACGATTTCCAGTCACCGCACGTGGTGAAGGTGGTGATTGATGGAAACGGGCGGGCGCGCTATTTCAGCCGCGCACCGATTCCGGCCCCCCGCGCCGCGCTGTTGCGCGGGCAGATCGCCCTGCCGGACTGCGGCGCGTGGCGGCATATCGGGCTCTATGCATACCGCTGTGCGGGCTTGCGCCGATTGGCAGAGCTACCGGCGGCTCCCACCGAGCAAGCGGAGTCGCTGGAGCAGTTGCGCGCGTTGTGGAACGGGCTTCAGATTCAGGCGGTGCCGGTCGACCAGGCACCGGCCACCGGCGTTGACACGCCAGCGGACTTGCAGCGCATTCAGTCCTTGTTCCGCGACTGATTCGAGCCGATCCATGCGTGCAACTTGGGGTCGGACTCAGCGGTGATGAGCCGTGTTTCCGGGACCCTGCGCCGAGCATCGCCGTACTGATCCGGTTGAATCATTGATTCGCCGGATTCCACCTGGATAACCCAGGTGTCGCGATCCTGCAGGTATTCGATGACCCGCCATGCGCGGCCCCGGTACGTAATGACCTGACCGAGCATGGCGTGGGCCGCGCTTACTCCGTGCCTGGCGGAGTTTGCTTGGGCTTGGTGGTCTGTGCCGGCAGCAGCGTTTCGACCTGCTTGAGCTTCGGCTCAGGCTTCGGCTCAGGCTTCGGCTCAGGCTTCGGCTCAGGCTTCGGCTCAGGCTTCGGCTCAGGCTTCGGCTCAGGCTTCGGCTCAGGCTTCGGCTCAGGCTTCGGCTC
>NZ_CAXRDQ010000020.1:0-8945 GCF_964229365.1 Abyssibacter sp.
CAGGTCCGATTGAACGACGTTGCGTGGCTGCTGAATACCCGGCCAAGAAAACGTTTTGACTTTCAGACCCCGCAGGAGCTTTTCGACCAAGCAACGGCGGATTACCTCAATCATGTTGCGCTTGATTCTTGAATCCAAGCAGCCTGAACCGTACTGACTTTCCCGGACACGAAAACTAACCGACTCTGACTGCTGCGGCTTGGTCGACTTGGAGCGGTGTCCGATAGCCGAGCGTTTCGTGCAGCCGTTGGCGATTGTAAAAGACCTCGATGAATTCGAATATGGCTGATCTGGCCTGTTGCCGATCAGCGTAGTTGTTGCCCCACACTAGCTCGTTTTTCACGGTGCTGAAGAAGCTCTCAGCGACCGCGTTATCCCAGCAATCCTTCTTGCGGCTCATGCTTGATTGCATACCGTTGGCTTGTAGCAGATCGCGATAGCGCTGGGATGAGTAGGTGCTGCCCCGGTCGGTGTTGAGCCGGCCTGAGTTTTGACCCCAGTTTATGCTCGCGAACGAGGATGCCAGCGCACAGGCAGATTTTACGTCCAACATCGATACCGATGGCTAACGGACTGATTCCGTGATCAGTGTGCCCTCAGCGCCTCCGCGATGGGCAGGCGCGCTGCGCGGATGGCGGGAAACAGGCCGCCGATCAGGCCGATGGCGCAGGCCCAGGTGATGCCGGTGACGATCAGGCCGCCGCTCACGGTGAGCCGGAACACGACCTGACTGAAATTGCCGCCTAGCGTTGATACGGCGTTGCCGTTGAAGAACAGCCAGGCCAGGGCCGAGCCGATCAGGCCGCCGATGAGGGCCAATACCACCGCTTCGACGATGACCGACATCACCACCGGCATGCTGGAAAAGCCCAGCGCGCGTAGGGTCGCGATCTCCACCGACCGTGACGATACTGCTGTGTACATGGTGTTGAGCGCCCCGAACATCGCGCCGATGGCCATGATGCCGCCAACGAAATAGGCGAGAAAGTTCAGAACCTTGGTGAGCTGCTCGGATTGTTGCGCGTAGTACTGTGGTTCGGTGCGCGCATCGACCTTGAGTGTCGGATTGGTCGTCAACGCATCCTTGAACGCGGTGAACTGCGCAGGGGATTCCAGCATCGCGGTGAGCGATTGATAGCCGTTGCGCCGGTAGGCGGACAGCACGGTTTCGTTGTCGGCCAGCAGTTCCGATTCATGGTTGTCGCCGCCTGTGGAGAAGTGCCCGACCACGGTCCAGGACGAATCACGGAATTCGATTTCATCGCCAATCGCCAGATTGTCGAACTGTTGGGCGGCGGATTGTCCGACGATGAGCTCACGTACCGCAGGCGCGTACATGCGACCGGCGACCAGTTTGAATTCGGGGCGCAGGGCTGCCAGCTTGTCGCAGGTGCCACGCAGCGTGACATTGGCGTCAGAGGCATCGGCCAGCGTTTTCATGCTGATGATGACGACGACCTCCGGGCAGGCAATCGCCTCGCCCTGCGCATCGCGCCGCAGGCCGGCGGTGTCGAGGATGGTCTGCGCGTCCTCGCGGGACAGGCTGCTGTTGATCTCGGCCTGAGAGCCGCCGCGTAACACCAGCGCACGGTCGTCGCGGCCGGTGTTCTCCATGGTGGCGCGAAAGCCGACGACCATTGCCAGCACCGACACCAGCACCGCGACCACGCCCGCGATGCCGACGATGATGACGGACGAGGTGCCCAGCCGCTGGGGCAGGGCCTTCAGGTTCATGCCGGTGACGGCCAGGGTTTGCTTGAGCATGGGTTGGTTCCTCTACCGTCCGGCCAGCGCGTCGACAATGGACAGCCGCATCGTGCGCAGCGCGGGGATAAGCGCGATCACCAGGGCCAGCAGCACTGCGGCGATCAAGCCCGATAGCACGACATCCGCCGGTAGGGTCGCCTGACCGATCACGCCCTTCATGGCCGGAAACATCAGCGAGGACAGGCCCAGGCCGAGCACCGCCGCAAACAGGCAAAGCAGCAATGATTCGATGACGACAAACACCGTGACCGTGGTGTCCGAGAAACCCAGGGTCTTGAGTACGGCGAGTTCCGGTACGCGCTCCCGCACGGACTGCATCATCGTGTTCCCGGTCAGGAACAGCAGGGTGAAAAACACTGCGCCGAGAATCGCCGTGACGATGAAATTGATGTCGCCGAACTGTTTGATGAACGACTGGGAGAATTCCTTTTCGCTCTGCGTCTTGGTCTCGGCCGACGAGTTGGCGAATAGCGCGTCCACGGCTCGTGCGACTTCGGCGGCGCGGCCCGGGTCGCTGACCTTAATCAGATACCAGCCCACCGTGCCGTTGCCGAAGGCGCGGGCTTCGTCGAAATAGCTATGGTTGAACAGGAAGCCCTGCTCCTGATTGGCATCGCTGGGCACGGTGTAGGTGCCGACGATGTCGAATTCCCAGTTTGATGTACCGTCAGCGGCCTTGGTCCAGATCGAGGACTGAATCGGGATGCGATCGCCAACCGACCAGTCGTATTTGGCCATTAGCGCCTGGCCGACGACCGCGCCGGTGCGGGTTTGTGTCAGCTTGCGTACGGACTCGTCGGCGATCTGCAGCTCCGGTACCAGCGGCAGGTAGAGCTCCGGGTCAACGGGTGAACCGAACACGAACTGCTGCGGCTCCTGGTAGTACGAGCCGAACCAGGTCGCATAGGCGACGCCCTCCACGCCGGACACGGCGTTGATCTGGTTTAGGTAGGAGATCGGCAGCGGCTCGGTGAGCGATAGCTTGTTGATCGTGATCAGCCGATCAACATTCGCGAGCTCCACGCCGCGATTGATGGCGCTGTTCACGCCCTGCAGCATGCCGAACAGCAGGAATGCGACCACGATGGACAGCAGCGTCAGCAGCGTGCGCGCCTTCTTGCGCCACAACGATGCCCAGATCAGCGGGAAGAACTTCATCCCGCGGTCTCTGCGGATTCGACCAGACGCCCCTTGTCCAGATGTAGCGTATGGGTTGCGTACTCGGCGGCCTTGGGATCATGTGTGACCATGATGATGGTCTTGCCGTGGCTGCGATTCAGCTCCTGCAGCAGGGTGAGGATTTCGTCGGCTGTCTTGCGGTCCAGATCGCCCGTGGGTTCGTCGCAAACCAGCAGCGCCGGGTCGCCAACCAGGGCGCGGGCGATTGCGACGCGCTGAGCCTGTCCGCCGGACAACTCGTTCGGCTTGTGCTTCGCGCGGTCCTTGAGCCCGACAATGTCCAGAGCGATTTGCGCGTGCTCCTTGCGCTTGCTTGCGGACAACTTGGTCAGCAGCAGGGGTAGCTCCACATTGCGCTGCGCCGAGAGCACCGGCAGCAGGTTGTAGAACTGGAATACGAACCCGACGTGATCAGCGCGCCACTTGGCGAGCTTGCCGGAGGACAGCCGGTCGATTCGCTCGCCATTGACCGCAATCTCGCCGCCACTGGGCTGGTCGAGCCCGCCGATCAGATTGAGCAGGGTTGTCTTGCCGGAGCCGCTCGGCCCCATCAATGCCAGGAAGTCGCCGGCCGCGATCTCCAGATCCAACGCCTCCAGAACCTGGACGGTTTCCTTGCCGCGTGTGTATGACTTTGTCACGCCACGCAGGCTGACCAAGGTTTCGCTCATGGTTTCGCTCCCTATTCGCCTGTCTGGACGGTGACACCGTCCGCGAGTTCGTCCAGCGGGCTCGTCGCCACCTGATCCCCCGGGGCCAGTCCCGCCACGATCTGCACCCGGTCGCCGCGCGTCAAGCCTGTGGTCACGGCGCGCCGTTCCACCGTGTTGCCCCGAACCAGGTAGACGATGGCGGCGCCCGCGTCATCGGTGACCGCCGTACGCGGAATGAACACGCCGTCCAGCGAATCCTGCTCGGGCGCTTCGTCGCCCAGAAAGGCGACGCGTACACCCATCTCCGGCAGCACACGCGGATCGCTTTCCAGGATCGCCACCCGGACCTTGATCGTGGCCTTGCTGCGGTCGGCCGTCGGAATGATGGCAATGACACGGGCCGGAATCGTCCAGTCCGGATAGGCGTTCAGCTTTGCCGAGGCTCGTTGATCGGCGCTGACGCGATTGATGAAGTTCTCGTTGACATCGACTTCGATTTCCAGCGAATCCATGTCGACAATGGTGCCGATGCCGGTACGCGTGAAACCACCGCCGGCGGACAGCGGCGACACGATTTCGCCGACCTGCGCGGCCTTGACGGTGACGATGCCGCCAAACGGGGCGCGCACGACGGTTTCGTCCAGCTGGCGTTGGCGCACATCGACGCTGCGCTCGGCGACGATGACATTTTTCCCGGCCGCGGCAAGTTGTGCGGCGAGCGCTTCGGCGTCGGCACGCGCGCTATCACGCAGCGCATTGCTGACCAGGCCTTGCGAGGCAAGCTCCTGGTTGCGGCGGTCGATTCTTCGGGCGTCTTCCAGGCGCACCTGCAGCTGCGCCAGCTCGCTGCGTGCAACGCCTAGCTGGGCTTGCGCCAGGGCCAACTGGGCGTTCTCGTTGGTGTCTTCCAGGGTGGCGATGATGTCGCCGGCCTTCACACGCTGGCCTTCCTCGATCATCACTTCTGTGACCTTGCCGGTGATCTTTGCCGACACGGTGGCACTGCGGCGGGCAACCACGTAACCGGAGGCATCGAGCACGGAGGCGCCGGTATTCAGCCCGGTCGATGCCGGCACCGCGGTCGCCGAACGAATCGTGACCGCGTCATGCCGATCGCTTATCAATAGCCATGCCGCGGCCACGACGACGATCAACGCGGCACCGGCCATGGTCCATCGATAGGCGCCGGAGCGGTCCGCGCGCGATGGCGGCTCTCGCTCGATCTTCAGTGACGCCAATAGTTCGGACTTGTCGCTCATGACGAACGAGCCGCCTCTCCCCGGAATCTGCACACATTATGCAGCGGAATCCGGCATCCGTTGGGTGTGCCGAAATTCCCTCAAGTCTGGCTGGTCAAACGATTTCCTCTGCCCACACCTTGAAATGTTCCAGCTCGTTGGCTCCGAATGTCGTGCTGATCGCGACATCTGCGGCGTCGCGACCGCGTGCGATGAGAATGCGTCCAATGCGTGGCTCGTTGTTGCGTGCATCGAACGTGTGCCACGCGTCGCCCAGATAAGCCTCGAACCAGCCAGCAAAATCCATCGGGCCGTGCGGCGGCGGAACGCCGATATCGCCCAGGTAGCCCGTGCAGTAGCGAGCCGGAATGTTCATGCAGCGGCAAAGCGCGATTGCGAGATGGGCATAGTCGCGACAGACGCCGGTACCGGACTGGTACGCCTGCAGCGCGGTTTTGGTCGCGTCGGCATATTCGTAGCCGAAGGTGATGTGCTGGTGCACAAAATCGCAGATCGCTTGCACGCGCGCCCAGCCGGGCGGGGTGCCCGAAAAGAGCTGCCAGGCGATGTCAGACAGGCAATCGGTTTCGCAGTATCGGCTGCCCAGCAGGAACACCAAGGCCTCGGCCGGGAGAATCTGAACATCGTGTTGTCGCGCGTCGGGCACCGGCGTTTCGAGCAAGCCGGTGTCTTGTACCAGGGCATCCGCGGTTAGCGTGAGCTGCCCGGCAGGCGCCACCAGACGCGTACACCAGTTTCCGAACCCGTCACGGTAGGCCGCCATGGCAGTCGACGGTCGCGTGATCAGATGATCCACCCGAAGCAGGTCGGAGGCGCGGCTGTGGTGGATGTTCAGCGTCACGATGAGCGGGGTGGGTTGCGGGAACTGGTAGGTCAGTTCGTATCCGACTCGGATCTGGATCATGTGGCCTCGATGGTTGGGGGCAGGGCTCAGGGGCGGGGGCGTTCGCGCGCTTAGCGATGCTCGGCGGCGTTCAGCGCATGTCCGAACAGGTTGGCCAGCCGTCCGGCCCAGGTGGCCTGGCCGTCCGCGTCGCCGATCAGGTCCTGACGGATTTCGATCCCGACATGGGCGATGCCGCGTTGCTCGCCGTGGATCGGCAGCGTGTAGTCCATGTCGTCGTCGATGGCATAGGGCTCGTTCATCCCGACATGGAGCCGGCGGTCGCGGCGCAGCAGCCTGGCGAATGTTTCGGCCAGCGCGGTGTGGTGACGCGCCATCAGGCCCACGTGCCAAGGCCTGGCAACGCGATCCATAACGGGTGTGAAACTGTGGATCGCCACGAGCTGCATCGTGCGCCCCGCCTGTGCGCGCTCATCCAGAATCGAACGAATGGCCTCGTGATACGGCAAGAAGATTTCGCGCTGACGCGCCTCTCGCTCCTGCTGGTTCAATCCCGTGTTGGCCGCGATCGGACCGCGCTCGCTTCGGGTGCGGATGGAATCCGGGGCGTCCAGCGGACGGTTGCAGTCGATCACCAGGCGCGAGTAGTTCTGAGTGACCGCCGTCGCATCCAGGCGGTCGGCGAGCTGCCTGACCACGGCGCCCGCGCCGATGTCCCAGGCGATGTGGCTGCGCTGCTCCACCTCGGTGAGGCCGAGTTCGTTCAGACTGGGTGGGATCTGACGGCTTGCGTGGTCGCAGACCAGCAGAAAATCCGACCGGCCCTCGGGCCGAATCACGGTTGTGGGTGGCGCGTCGGTGTCTGCCAACAGGGTCGGCAGGCGCACGTCGATGGCGGTCATGCTGATGGCTCGACGGCGGGCCGGCGCCGGGGTGGCATATCGCAGGCGTTAAGGTCGTGTGGGACGGACCACTCACCCATGGCGATACCCATTTGCTGGAGACCGCGGGCGAGCCTTTTCAAGGCTTCACGATTTCCGCGTGTGGCGATGCCGCTGCCTTTGCGGGCCAGGAGCGTTTGAAAGCGGTCGACGAACAGCGCGCGGTCGCGAACTACATTGCCGGTGGACAATTTCGCGTGCGCCCACATGCGGATTGGCTGGAATTCCAGCGACGTGACAGTGAACGATCCGGTGGAAAGTCGGCAGACGACAAAATCACCGAATCGGGTCATCCGGCCCCCGTCAGCGAAAACGGTGGTCATCATCGTGAGGCGAGCGGTCATGAAGACCTCCTGGCATGTCGGGCGGCACGAAGCGGCAGCCAGGATGCAATGCTGGAGGCGTCCGTTAGGAACGTGGCACGTGAAGCCTGTGCCCTGTCCGCAGTATGCGCCGTTTAGTTGATAACTGCCGAACCGCCTTCGTTTCGCGCGATGGTCATGCCCGGTGCGGGCATCCGGCCGCAACATGGCGTGGGATAGACTCGGCGTCTCTACCGGTGTGTGACAAGTCGCCCGGCAAGACCGGGTCTGATGCGACAAATCCCGTGACTGCGAGAAAACTATGACCCGATCCCGTTTCGTCCTGTTGTTCGTGATAGTCGCCGCGGTCGTCGCATTTTTTGCGTTTGACCTCGGTCGCTATTTTTCGCTTGATTACATCAAGGACCAGCAGGCGGCGATCACCGGCTTCTACGAGGCCAATCCGGTGGGCACGGCGCTTGGGTTCGTCGCCATCTACGTGGCGGTTACCGCCTTGTCACTGCCGGGTGCGGTGATATTAACGCTGGCCTCCGGGGCGATTTTTGGTCTGCTCGTGGGCACAGTCCTGGCGTCAATCGCATCGACGACCGGAGCCACGCTGGCCTTTCTGATTGCGCGGTTTCTGTTGCGCGACACGGTGCAGGCCAAATACGGCAAGCGGCTGGAAGCGATTAATCGCGGTGTGGAGCGCGACGGCGCCTTTTACCTGTTCGGGCTGCGTCTGGTGCCGGCGTTCCCGTTTTTCGTGATCAATCTCGCGATGGGACTCACGCCGATCAAGACGGCGACCTTCGCTGTCGTGAGCTGGGCGGGCATGTTGTTCGGCACGGTTGTCTTCGTGAATGCGGGGACTCAGTTGTCCCAGGTTTCCAGTCTGGGCGATATCGCCTCGCCGGGGCTGATCGGCTCCTTCGTGCTGCTGGGCATCTTCCCGCTCATCGCCAAGAAGGTCATGGACGTGATCAAGGCGAAGCGGGTCTACAAGGGCTGGGACAAACCGAAGTCCTTCGACCGCAACCTCGTCGTGATCGGTGGCGGGGCGGCCGGTCTGGTGAGCGCCTACATCGGCGCCGTGACGCGGGCCAAGGTCACGCTGATCGAACAGCACAAGATGGGCGGCGATTGCCTGAACTATGGTTGCGTGCCGTCGAAGGCGGTGCTGCGTTCGGCCAAGCTGCTGTCGCACATCTCACGCTCGCAGGATTTCGGCGTGCGCGCGGCATCGGCCGATTTCGACTTCGCCGAGATCATGGAGCGGGTCCAGCAGGTGATTCGCGACATTGAGCCTCACGACTCCCCCGAGCGCTACGAGAGCATGGGCGTGGAGGTGATCCAGGGCCGGGCCAGAATCACGTCGCCGTGGACCGTCGAGGTCGATGGCCGCGTGCTGACCACCCGCGCCATTGTCATCGCGGCGGGGGCCGAGCCGCTGGTGCCGCCGATTCCAGGCCTGGATCAGGTGGACTATCTGACCTCCGATACCGTGTGGAACCTGCGCGAACGCCCTGATCGGCTGGTCGTGCTGGGCGGCGGGCCGATCGGCTCCGAACTGTCGCAGGCTTTCGCTCGCCTCGGCGCAGAGGTGACCCAGGTCGAGATGGCGGACCGGATCATGGGCAAGGAAGATCCCGAAGTGTCCGAAGCCGTGGTCGAGCGTTTCCGCGCCGAAGGCATCGGCGTGCGCACAGGCCACAAGGGCAAGGCCGTGGAGCTGGTCGATGGTCAGCCGCAACTGCTGGTCGAGACGCCGGCCGGTGACGAAGAGCGGATTCCCTTCGATCGCATCCTGCTGGCCCTCGGCCGCAAGGCACGGCTTAGCGGTTACGGCCTGGAAGAGCTCGGCATCGAGGCCGATCGCACCATCGTCGCCGATGACTTTCTGCGCACCAAGTATCCGAACATCTACGTCGCGGGCGATGTGGCCGGGCCGTACCAGTTCACCCACACGGCTTCGCACATGGCCTGGTACGCCGCGGTCA